>JAJYBQ010000277.1 GCA_021778935.1 Pseudomonadota bacterium
CTTCCGGCAATTCACGCAGGCCGATGCCATTCTCGACTACCTGCAATTCGCCCGCGGCTTCGTGCAGGATTGCGAGGAGCGCTACGGCTGGCGGGAAGTGGAAGAAATTCTCGACTGCTGCCACGCCCTGGCGCCCTACGGCGTCGACCGCTACCGGCGCCCTGCCCGCCTGTCGGTGAAGCGCGAGCGCGCCCGTTTGAACGAACGGCTGCAGTTCGCGGAGAAGCACTACAACCCGGACTTCGCCCACCTCCATCTCAACGGCGAGAAAACCGCCGAGCCGGCGCAGAGCTTCGAGCCGCAGGAAAACCTGCTCTACTTCATCGAAAAGCACGCGCCCAGGCTCCAGCCGTGGCAGCGCGAACTGGTGCGTATCGTCCGCAAGGTTTCGCAGTATTTCCATCCCCAGCGCCTGACCAAGGTCGCCAACGAGGGGGCTGCGACCTTCTGGCACTACACGCTGCTGCACGACCTCTACGACGCGGGAGAGATCGACGACGGCTTCATGCTCGAGTGGCTGTCCAACCACGGCGACGTCGTGGCGCAGCCGGCGTTCGATGCCCGCGGCTTTCACGGCATCAATCCGTACGCGCTGGGCTTCTCGATCTTCCGCGACATCCGGCGCATCAGCGAAGCGCCGACGGACGAGGATCGACAGTGGTTTCCCGGCATCGCCGGAACACCCTGGGAGGAGGCGATCCATTTCGCGATGGCCAATTTCAAGGACGACAGTCTGGTCGAGCAGTACCTTTCCCCGAAGGTCATGCGCGACATGCGGCTCTTTCTCCTCCATGACGGCGAAGAGGATCGCGACCACTATCACGTCCAGGCGATCCACAACGAATCCGGCTACCTGCGGATCCGCCAGGCACTGGCCCGGCAGACCCACGGCGAGACGACGATCCCCCCGCTCACCGTGGCGCGCGCCAACGACGACACCGAACGGGCGCTGCTGCTGCAGCACCGCGTCGACAACGGCCGGCTGCTCGACGCCCCAAGCACCGAAGCGGTGCTGGGCTACGTCAAGCGGCTCTGGGGGTTCGACGTGGTGCTCGAAGAAATCGACGAAGCGGGCACCCGGTTGAAGATCCACCGGACATAGCACCGGACCTGGTGCCAGGCCCCCGCCAGCCCTGCGCTTGGCGGCAAAGGCCGCGTCCGGCTACCGGAAGCGGGGGTGCGGCGTGTCGACACGCCGCATACGCTGTGCCGCATGCGCAACAACGATTTCCTCGATGCGATCCGGCGCTCCCTTGCGCCCTGGTGCGCCGTCTGCGGCGTGGAGCGGGGCGACCCGGTCTGCCCGGGATGCCTCGAGGATTTCCTGCCCGAAAACGTCCGCCGTTGCGGGCGCTGCGGCAACCGCCTTTCCGCGCGGCTGGACGCCGCTGTGGAAAACCCTGTGCATGATCCTGTGGAAAAGTCCCGGCTTGCTGTGGATCGTGATGGGGAAAAGTCGGTGATTTCCGGGGAAAACCCTGTGGATATCCCTGTGGATTTCCCTGTGGATCACGCTGTGGACTTGTGCGGCGGGTGCCTGGCACATCGTCGTCGCTTCGATGCCACCGTCGCGCTGGCGGACTACGCCGCCCCCATCAGCGGCATGATCGCCGCGCTCAAATTCCAGGGCCGGCTGGATCTCGGCTACGCCTTCGGGCGCCTGCTGGCGCGGCGCGCAGCACGCCTGTCGGGGCCGGAGTTCGACGCGCTGATCCCGATTCCGGTCGCACCGCAACGCTTGCGCGGCCGCGGCTACAACCAGGCGGAAGAGATCGCGCGCGGAACCGCCGCCGGCCTCGGACGCCCCGTCCTGGCACGCCACCTGATCCGGACCAGCGATGGTCCGGCGCAGCACGATCTTCCGCTCGCGCAGCGGCGCACCGGCATCCGCGGGGCGTTCGCGCTGCGGGTGCCGTTGCCCGGCGCCATCCGGTGCGTGGCGCTGATCGACGACGTGATGACGTCCGGGTCGACCCTCGACGAAGCGGCCGCCGTGCTCAAGCGCGCCGGAGTCGAACGGGTCGTCAATCTGGTGGTGGCGAGAACGCCGTGAATCGCAGGCGAAGATGCGTCCGGGTCAAACCCCCTCACCCCCGCCCTCTCCCGCAATGCGGGAGAGGGGGACCCGGGCGCCAAGTCGTGTCAGTGCGATTTGAACAACGGCGCGCCGTGTTGGTGCGCGCGCAGCCGCTTGCAGGGATCGGGCCGCGCCTGCGCCGGCATGCGGAATGCGAGGTCATAGGCGGACGCGCGTTCCGGAGATTGCGGATCGTCCTCCAGCAGGCCGATGGAGATGGCGCGGGCGCGCTCGGCATCGGACAGGTGGACCATCACGCCGATGTCGCGACGCGCATGGCCGTTGCCGGTCAACAGAACGACGCCGCGGGAAAGGTAGGGCCGGATCGACTCCGCCAGCACCGCGTCGCGGGCGATCTGCGCCGTCGCGATCGCCGCCAGCATGTCCTTGGGCGCGAGGCCGCAGTGCCCGATCGCGATTTCGTGCTCCTGCGCGCGCAACAGGCGCGGAGGGATGTCGCGCAATCCCAGCGCCGCCGCCCGGCCGGGCGCAAACACCGACGACACGCCGTGCATCGCCACCTTCATCGCCTGCGCGCCCGACAGATCGGCCGCGACGATGGGCAGGTGGTATTGCAGGGCCAGTTCGACGTAGGGACGATAGAAGTTCCAGTTCCACCCCTTTGCGCCCGCCGCCCGAATGATCCGCTCCGCCCGCGCGGCGACGCTGCCCTGCGCCGCCCGGCGCGCCGCGTTCAGCGCGGCCTGCCGATCGGCATCGAACTGCTCGAACGCGATCGCCGGCCGCGCGCCGCCCTGCAGGAGCAGGCGCAATGCCTGCGCACGCATGGCGTGCTGCGCAGCGTTGTCATGGACCTCGCCGGACAGCACCACCGGTTCGCGCGCCATCGCCGCGGCGAGTCGCGCCGGCGTGAGGCGCGGCAAGGCATGGATGCCGTTGTCGGCGGGGCGCGGGGAGGATGGCGCGGCAGATCCCGGAGGCGCCGTCGTGCAGGCGGCGGATGCCGCCACGAAG
>JAJYBQ010000029.1 GCA_021778935.1 Pseudomonadota bacterium
GAGATCGAACTCACGGAAGGCCGGGCCGCTTGCGCCTATTTCGACATGCAGTCCTACCAGGCACTCAAGCCCGGCGACATCGTGCGCGTACGGCGGAGCGAACACGCCGCAACGCTGCTGCACCCGCCCGGATACAACCATTTCGCGACATTGCAGCGCAAACTGCACTGGAACGTGATGGCGAGCGACGACAGTGGACGCTAACCAACCGGCATCCGCCCGGCGGACCCTCCGCGTGTGAACAGTCGCCAATGCTGCGCTCCCTCGCCATCCGCGACTTCATCATCGTCGAACACGCCGACCTCGAGCTGGATGGCGGGTTCACCGCGTTCACCGGAGAAACCGGCGCCGGAAAATCGCTCCTGATCGACGCCCTCGAATTCGTGCTCGGCGGACGGGCCGAGGCGGACTGGGTGCGCGAGGGTGCTTCCCGCGCCGAGGTCGCGGCGGAATTCCAATGTACCGGACCGGCCTGGGAATGGCTTGTGGAGCAGGACTTCCCGACCGCCGCAGAAGGCGATCGCGCCCACCCGGGAACCGTGCTCGTCCGGCGCACGCTCGACGTCTCGGGCCGTAGTCGCGCCTTTCTGGACGGCGCCGCCGCGACCCTGGGCCAGTTGCGCACATTCAGCGCCTTCGTTCTCGATGTCCACGGCCAGCATGAGCACCAGTCCCTGCTGCGCCCAGCCGCGCAGCAGCGCATGCTCGACGACCATGGCGGCCTTACGCAACTGGTTGCGGATGTCACGGCGTCCTTCGAGCGCTGGCGCGATGCCCGGCGGGCCGTGGAACAGGCGGAATCCGGAATGCGCGCAGCGCAGGAGCAACGCGAACGGCTCATCCAGATCGTTGCCGACCTGGAGCATCTCGCTCCCGGATTGGACGAATGGGAGCAGATCGAGACCGAACAAAAGCGCCTCGCGCACGGCGCGGCCTTGGTCGAAGGTGCACGGTCTGCCCTCGATGCGATCGCCGATGCCGACGAATCGCTCCAGTCTCGCCTGGCCCGCATCGCGGGGCAACTCTCGGCGCTCCTCGGCTATGACACCCGTTTGCAGGCCGCGTGCGATGCGGTCGAGGCCGCGACGATCCATCTGGAGGAAGCCCATCGCGAGCTTGCCCATTACCTTTCGCGCTCGGAACTTGACGAGGGCCGGCTTGCCTACGTCGAAAACCGCCTCGCCGCGCTCCACGCGGCAGCCCGACGCTGGCGTTGCGCGCCGGCGCAACTGCACGAAGAACTCGCACAAGCGCAGGCGCAGTTGCGCAGCCTGGACCAAGCCGAAGACATGGAGGTTCTGCGCGATGCGGCACGTCGCGCAGAGGGGGACTACCGCACGCGCACAGCCGCCCTTTCGCAGGCACGGTCGCACGCGGCCGACGCGATGTCGGGCGAGGTCACGCGGGCCATGCAGGAACTCGCCATGGCAGGGGGACGTTTCGAGGTGCGGCTGCAGGCCGCGGAACCGTCCCCGTCGGGCGTGGACCGAGTGGAATTCCTGGTCGCAGCCCATGCCGCCGGAACGGCGCGCCCGCTGGCCAAGGTCGCCTCCGGCGGCGAACTGTCGCGGATCGGACTGGCGATCTCGGTCATTGCCGCCGCCGCGAACCCGGTCCCGACCTTGATCTTCGATGAGGTCGATGCCGGCATCGGCGGGCAGACCGCTGCGGTCGTCGGCCGCCTGCTGCGTCAACTGGGCGGGATGCGTCAGGTGTTCTGCGTTACCCACCTGCCGCAGGTGGCCGCGAGTGCCGAGCACCACTTCACCGTGCGCAAGTCGCAGCACCCCGACGGCCGTCCGCTCTCCCGGACCGAACACCTCGACGACGCCGCACGCATCGAAGAGATCGCACGGATGCTGGGCGGGGCGGAGATCACTCCGCTTACGCGCCGGCACGCGGAGGAAATGATCGGAGCGCGCTGATACCCCGCGACCATCCGGCAGGACGCCCCGCCGCAAGGAAGGCGGCGCCCCCGCGCGCGGATGCCGGCCCTAAGGCAGTTGATGACCCGGGTGCACCACACCCGCCGCCCCACGGTTCGGGCAATTCTCCCGCTTGCAGGTGCCGTAGAGGGCGAGCGCATGGTCCTGCAACTCGAATCCCCGCTCCGCGGCAACGCGACGCTGCCGCTCTTCGATCTCGGAATCGATGAATTCCTCGACGTGGCCGCAGTTCAGGCAGACGAGGTGGTCATGGTGCGATCCCTCGTTGAGTTCGAACACCGCCCGCCCCGCCTCGAAATGGCGCCGGGACAGCAGGCCCGCGTGCTCGAACTGGGTCAGCACCCGGTACACCGTCGCCAAGCCGACATCGACGCGGTCGGCACTCAACAAGCGGTATACGTCTTCCGCGCTGAGATGGCGGGATCCAGCCTCCCCGGCGTGACGCTGAAAGATTTCGAGGATCTTCAAACGCGGGACCGTTGCCTTGAGTCCGCTGACTTTCAATTCGGCCGAGTTGGGATTGCGGGACATGTCAACCTTTTTCGATGGAGCC
Organism: Pseudomonadota bacterium; assembly: GCA_021778935.1. The sequence continues at coordinate 2,500 of JAJYBQ010000029.1, forward strand.
TGCCGGTATCATAGTGAGCTGGTGATCACCTTACTGTATCGAGTTTCGTTCAAGTTTGTCCTGGATCATGAAAACACAACGCGCGGCATGGCTCTACGCGAACCCCCAGCGGACGTCCGGTGCGTCCCGTTTCCCGCCGCGCACCCTGGCCATGCTGCCGCTCGCCGCGCTGATCGCCGCAGCGGCGGTCGGAACCAGCGCCTGCTCGACAAACTGGATTCCCTACTTCGCCCGGCCCTACCGCCCCGACATCCAGCAGGGAAATGTCGTCACGCAGGACATGGTCGAACAACTGCGCCCGGGGATGACGGCGGAACAGGTTCGCTTCTTGCTCGGAACCCCCATGCTGCGCGACATTTTTCACCAAAACCGGTGGGATTACCCGTACTACCTGCAGCGTGGCAACGGCAGTACGCAACTGCGCAAGTTGACCGTTTTTTTTGACCCCTCGGGCCGGCTGGCCCGCTTCCATAGCGACAAGATGCCGACGGAAACGGCGGCAGACCAATTGATCATCGGGAAAAAAGCGAAGTGAAGATCGCCATCGCAGGATGTACCGGCCGCATGGGCCGCGCCATCATCGAAGCGGCCCTGGCCGCTCCCGACGTCGAAATCGTCGCGGCGCTCGATCGTGCCGAAAGCCCGGAGATCGGGCGCGATTGCGCGGAATTCCTTGGCCGCACGATCGGCGTGCCGATCGCCGCGGAACTGCGGGAGATCGAGCGGGCGGAAGTGCTGATCGACTTCACACGCCCAAGCGCGACGCGCGCGCACCTGGACGTCTGCGCCCGGGCGCACGTCGGCGCAGTGATCGGCACCACAGGTTTCGATCCTGCCGGGACGGCCGCGATTGCCGCCGCGGCCGAACGGGCGCCCGTCGTTTTCGCCCCCAACATGAGCGTCGGCGTAAATGCAATGGTGCGCCTGGTCGAGCTCGCCGCGAAGATGCTGGCCGACGGGTACGACATCGAAGTCATCGAGGCCCACCACCGGCTGAAGGTCGATGCGCCGTCGGGAACCGCGCTGCAACTCGGTGACGCCGCCGCCCGCGCTACCGGACGGCAATTGGCGGACTGCGCTGTATATGAGCGCCATGGCAACATCGGCCCACGGCCGGCGAACAGCATCGGGTTCGCGACCATCCGCGGCGGCGACATCATCGGCGACCATACGGTGTTGTTCGCCGGCACCGGCGAACGCGTCGAAATCACACACCGGTCCGCGAGCCGCATGACCTATGCAATGGGTGCACTGCGCGCCGCACGGTTCATCCACGGACGCGCCGGGGGCCTGTTCGATATGCAGGATGTCCTCGCTGCGGCGTAGGCGCCCGGTTTCGCTACGAATCGGCGCCGTCGCGCTGGCCGCGATCGCAGCATCCGCCGACCCGGGCGCTCGCGCCTGCGGCGGGGTTGCCGCAATCGACGACGCCGGGCGGGAAGTCCGTCTCCCGCAACCGGCGCAACGCATCGTCAGCCTGTCGCCAGGAATCACCGAACTGCTGTTTTCCGCCGGCGCGGGAGCGCGCATCGTGGGAACCACGGAACACTCGGATTACCCTCCTGCTGCGCGCCGCATTCCCCGCATCGCACGCAACGCGGGAATCGACCTCGAGCGCGTCGCGGCACTGCGTGCCGACCTGATCGTGGCGTGGGGCAGCGGCTATTCCCCGGCACGGCTGGATGCGCTGCGTGCCCTCGGCATCCCGGTCTACATCGCGGAACCCCGCACGCTGGCCGGCATCGCCACCGAGGTCGAGCGCCTGGGCATCCTTACCGGGTCCCCCGCGGTTGCAACCGCCGCGGCAATCCGGTTTCGGTCGCGCCTGCAATCCCTGCGCAACCGGTACGCAGGACGGAAACCGCTGCGGGTATTCGTGCAGATCTGGGCCGACCCGCTCATGACGCTCACGGGCAGGCACGTCGTGAGCGAGATGCTGCAGGTCTGCGGCGCGCGCAACGTGTTCGAACGCCTGCCGGGCATCGCGCCCGCGGTCAATCCCGAAGCGGTGCTTGCCGCCGATCCCGATGCGATCCTCACCGCGGAACCCGGCGACCGCTCGGGTGCGGATGACGGTGCGCTGGATTTCTGGAAACGCTTTCCCGGGCTGCGCGCAGCGGCGCACGACGGCTTTCTCTTCCTCGATGCCGACGAACTCGACCGGGAAAGCCTGCGGACGCTGGATGCCACCCAGGCGCTCTGCGCGCGCCTGGCGCGGATTCGTGAAGCCCCACCCGCGCCTCGCATGCCGCGCGCCGGGGGAACTACGGGCTGGATCAGATTCGGCCGGCCGGACGGGGTTGGGGATCGATGAGGCAATTGCGGGGATGACGCTCGCACCGCGCAGGCGAGCGCGGCGGCCGCGCTATTCCGCGACGACGATCCGCCGGCCTGCCACGAACGCTTCGACGAAGCGGACCCCGAACAGCCGCCCCAGATTTTCCCCCGTCAGCACACCCTGCGCCCCCCCCGCACGCCACCAACCGTCGCCGGACAGCAGCAGTGTGTGCGTCGCAAAGCGCAGCGTGGCATCAAGGTCGTGGAACACGGCGACGATCGCCCGCCCCGCGCCGCCCTGTACGGCGGTCGTCAGGCAACGCAGTACGCTCCCCCGCTGTCGTGGGTCCTGATGGGACACCGGCTCGTCGAGAAACAGCAGCGGCGTATCCTGCGCCAGCGCGGCAGCAATCGCCACGCGCTGACGCTCGCCGCGGGAAAGACTGCGGATGTCGCGATTGGCCAAATGGGCGCACGCCATCCGTTCCAGAAAACCCAGCGCCGCGGCGGCGCCGCCGTCGCGATCGCCACCGCGCATCCGAAAGCGCCCGGCGAGCACCGTGTCCAGTGCGGTGAATCCGAACGGATCGGCCCATCGGTCGGCAACGAAGGCCCGGACCCCGGCAAGCGCTTCCGCGGCGGTCCCGTCCGCCGGCAGTCCCGCCAACGTCACGGCGCCTGCGCCGGGCCGCTGCGCGCCGGCCACTACCCGCAGCAGGGACGACTTGCCCGCTCCGTTGGGGCCGACGACGGCCCAGCGTTCGCCGCGCCGCACCTCCCATCGCAACCCCCGGACGAGCGTTCTCGCGCCGTAGCGCAAGTCGAGGTCACGACACGCCAGCAACGGCGCGTCCGGATCGCTCACGACGCGCCTCCCGAAGCCCGCAGTTGCCAAAGAAACACCGGCACGCCGACCAGCGCGGTCAACGCGCCGACCGGAAGCGACATCGGAGCAACCAGGGTCCGCGCCAGGGTGTCTGCCACGACCACGAGCGCGGCACCCAGCAGGGACGCCGCCGGCAGCACGATGCGCGCATCGGGTCCGCAAAATCGGCGGACGAGGTGCGGCGCGACGAACCCGACGAACCCGATCGCGCCGGCGAGCGAGACGGCGATCCCCGCGGCGGCAGCGGCCACCACGATCAAGCGGCGGCGCAACGCAACGGGTTCGACTCCCTGCGTAAATGCCAGCAAGTCTCCCGCCGCGATGCGGTTCACGGCATCCGCATCGCGCGCGGCCAACGACAGCAGGCCGATCCACACGCACACGGCCACTGCGCCGACCCCGACGCGGTGCGCGCCGCCGAGATCGCCCATCAACCAAAAGACCATCGTGCGCAGGCGTCCATCAGGGGCGAACGCGAGCGCAACCGCGATCGCCGCCGAACACGCCGAAGCGAGCATGGTTCCCGCGAGCAGGATCGTGTCGTCCCGTCCGGACTCGGCGTGCAGATCGATCGAGAACAGGGCGCGATGCGCCAATACGAACAGAACCGCCAGAGCGGCCGTCGCGCCCGCCGCCGCGGCAAGCGCCGCCGCCATGCCGCCGAGCCCCAACGCGAACGCCCCCAACGCGCCACAGGAACCGCCGCCGGAGACGCCGAGGACATAGGGATCGGCCAGCGCGTTGCGCAGCAACCCCTGCAGGATCGCCCCCGAAAGCGCCAGCAAACCGCCGACCGCCGCCCCCGCCAAGGCGCGCGCCAATCGCAGCCCAAGGATCGCCGACGCCAAGGCGGCGTCTCCGGACGATTGCCCGCCCGAAACCGCCGCTCGCAACGCGGCAAACGGATTCACCGACACGCTCCCGACCGCCAGCGCGCCGAGCACCGCAATCGTGAGGCCACAGCACAGCATCCCGATGACCGCCGTACGAAAACGCATGCACCTCTCCGCTCCGCCCCCCCGAGAGGGGCGGGGGCATCTCACAATTTCGCCTCGACGCCGGCGATGATCAGACGGGGAAGCGTGTTGTATCCGTAGACAAGCTGGTAATGCGCGTTGAACAGATTCTCGACACGCAACTGCAAGCGTACATTGGGCGTCAAGACCCGCTCCACGGCCAGTCGGGCCAGCGTATACGGCGCCAACTGCTCCGCAACCGAGGAATAGGTCGTCGGGTTCGTGTACAAATCGTTTCGGGCGCCGCTACGCCGAATGTCGAATTGCCCGTCCCAGACCGGATCCGCATACGTGACGCCGAGGTTGCCGTAGTAGTCCGCACGGCGCAGCAGCGGCTGGCCGGTGATCTGGTCGCGCGGTCGATCGGCGTTGAGATTCGCCTCGAACCGGAGTCGCCACCACGACCAGGATCCCATCATCTCGGCGCCATTGATCGCCGCGCGCCCGATGTTGGTCGCGACAAAGTTCGGCGGCAGATAATCGATCAGGTTCGTGATCCGGGTGCGATACACGGTCAGGCCGGCCGTCGTGCTGGCGCGCTGCCAATGCACCCCGACTTCTTCGCTGCGCGCGCGCTCCGGCTGCAACGCGGGATTTCCACTGCCCGGGTAATACAGGTCATTGAAGCTGGGCGCGCGAAACGCGCTCGACGCCTGCGCGGTGAGCCGCCACTCCGGCAAAAACTGCCACCCCCAGCCGAGGAGTCCGGTCGTCGCATCGCCAAAATCGCTGTAACGGTCGCGGCGAACGTTCGCCTGCCATTGCTGCGTGCCGTGATGCCCCGAAAACCCGACCCAGGCGGAGTCGATGTGCCGCTGAAATCCTGTGACCGCAGCGTTGTTGCCGGTCGGATCGTACTGGTTGGACGATCCCGTCTGCAGTTCATGTTCGAGTCCGCCGTTGAAGTCGATCCCTTTGGAGATCGGCGTCGTGTCCTGTACGCTGGCAAGCTGATTGCTGCTGTAGAACACGCCGTTGGAAAACGACGTTGGGATGTTCGAGACATCCACGGAATTGTCGCGGGTCTGCGCCAACTGCACACGCACGACCGACTGGCCGAAGCGATGGGCATCGGATGCGCCGTACCCCTGCAACGTGGCGTGTTCGAGGTGGATCGACGTCGGACCGTCGAAGTAATTATCGAAGTAGGTGTCGTTGCGATTACCCCAAACCCAGACGTCGTATTCGTCCTTCCCGGTATCACCGGCAAGGCGCATGCTGCCGTCGCGATGGTTGTTGCCGTCCAGCCCCGGATTGGCGCCGGGCAACTGCGCGGGGTTCTGCGCCGAGATCGCGTTCTGCCCGCTCGTGCCGGCGTTCGCCGTCAACATGGCGGACCCGAGCTTGGTGCTGACGCTGGCGTTGGCATCCCGGGTGCCGCCCTGGCCCGCGTCCCCTTGCACCTGGGCGCCAGGGTGCGATGCGGCCCGCGTGAAGATCTGAATCACGCCGCCGATCGCTTCCGATCCGTACAGGCTCGACAGGTTGCCCCGCACGATCTCGACCCGCTCGATCGAGTCGGTCGACACGCCGCCCAGCGTCGCCGCGCCGGACAGGGAATTGTTCAAAGGAACACCATCGACCAGCACCAGCACCTGGTTCGAATTGGTGCCGCGCAGGAACACGGATGTCTGCGAACCGAACCCGCCCGATCGTGCGACCTCCACCCCGGCCTGCTGCGACAACAGCGTGGCGAGATCATGGGCCTGGGACTGGTCGATTTCGTCGCGCGTGATGACCGTCGTGTCGGGAATCGTGTCGCCGGCCGGTTGCGCGATGCGCGATGCCGTGACGACGATCGTATCGTCGACCGGAGGAACCTCCTGGGCGCACGCCGGGAACCACCAGGACGATGCGGCCAGGAAAGGAAATGCAACGCTCGCGCAGCGCGCAAGCGACCCCTCCCGCAACCGCGGGAATTTTTCGCTGAACATGTTGTGACTCCAGTTCCGGCCCTCCGCCGGAAGGAAACGCGCGGCATACACCGCGCACAAAAGCCGCGCCGACGGTCGGACGCGCGGGCCCACCCAACTCGGCCGGTCTCCGGGCTGAGAGCGGGCCCGATCGCCTTCCCACGACGCCCGGAGGCATCGCAGTGGCACTGGATCGGACTTTCGGCGGCCCGGACTTCCGGACAACCGATGCTCTCGTACCGTTGCGGGGGCAGCACAGGTTGGCGCGCGGCGGATCGGCAAGCCAAACCCGAAAGGGGTTTGTTCCTTCGCCACGCGCGACTGTTTCCCGTTTCCCCTCCGCCGGCAAAACCGACGGAAGGCACCGAGGAGGCATATTGCAAACGCGACGATCGAAAAACCGTACGCGGATTGCGGCGCCGATTCTATCAGCGGGCGCTCTGCTACCATCCGCGCCATGCTGGAACCGCTCGACGCACTCACCAACCGGGTCAACGAACTGGTGGCACTCGTGCGCCATCTGCGGGAGGAAAACCACCAGCTTCGGACGCAGGTTGCCAATGCCCAGGCGGAGGCAAGCGCGTTGCGGGAACGCATGGCTGCTGCCAGCCAGCGGCTGGACTCCCTCCTCTCGCGTTTGCCGCAATCGGATGAGGCCTGACGCATGGAACAGATCAGTCTCACCATCCTGGACCGGGAGTATCGGGTTGCCTGCCGCCCGGAGGAGCGCAGCGAGTTGCTTGCTTGCGCGCACTACGTCGACCAGAAGATGTCGGCGATTCGGGAAAGCGGGAAAGTCCTCGGGCTCGACCGGATCGCCGTATTGGCCGCCTTGCAGATCGCGCAGGAATTGTTCAGTGCCAAAGGAACCGATGGGACATCCCTGACAGACGTCCGGCACCGCCTGCGCGAACTGACCGCACTCGCGGATGAAGTGCTCGCGCCGCAGGAAAAACTGTTCTGAATCGCCGCCGCAGCCGCGGCAACCGGTACAATCGGGGCTCCCTGCGGTGCGCGCGCAAAGGCTGTTATGTTCCTTGAACCAATGCGCTTTGCGCTCGGTCACCGGGCTCGCGTCGCGGTGCGGTCGGCACGCGTTTGCTGAACCTAAACGGCGCGGACGGCGACCACCCTGGACCCTCGGTTCAGGATGAGCAGCCGGGCGGCACCCGCGGGGCCCTTTGCCTTTGATCATGCGTTACTGGCTGATGAAATCCGAACCCGGCGAGTGCTCGATCGACGATGCGCTCGCCGCACCCGGCGCGACGGTCCCCTGGACCGGGGTACGCAACTACCAGGCTCGCAATTTCATGCGTGACGCAATGCACCCCGGAGACGGGGTGCTCTTCTATCACTCCGGCTGCGTGCCGCCGGGGATCGCCGGCATTGCGGAAATCGCCGGCCCGCCCTATGCGGATCCGACCCAGTTCGATCCGGCCGGCAAGTATTACGACCCGTCGTCCCGGCCGGAATCGCCGCGCTGGATCCTGGTCGATGTGCGCGCGCTGCGCAAGACCCGACTCCTGCCGATCGGCGAACTGCGCGCGCACCCGGAACTGGCGCGGATGGCGATCCTGCAGCGCGGAAACCGGCTATCCATCACCCCCGTTGCCACGGAGGAGTGGCGCTTCATCGCGGACCTGATCGACGCATCCGCACCGAAAGCCGCTACGGCGGCGTCCTGTCAAGCCTGACAGGACCGATTCCGTCCTGCCGCGCTGCGGGGTAACGTCGCCGCGCGGCGCGAAACGCCCGGCGCAGCACCGCATTCCCGTTTCCTCGGAGGCCCCTTCCCGCGACGATCGGACGCCATGCCCCGCCCCCCGGAACCCACGCTCGACGCCTTCTCCGATCCCATCGTCCGCGCACTGGCCGCGCAAGGTCGAATCCGCGATTTCCCCGTCGGCGCCCTCGTGCACCGCGAGGGCGACCCGGCCGAATCGCTGTTCCTGATCCTCGGCGGAGAAATCCAGGGATACGTCTCCGATTCGCAAGGGCGCGAGATGGTCCTGGATCGCTACGGTCCGGCAGAAGTCGTCGGCGAGATGGCGCTGGGAGCAGCCCTGGGAATGGCGGGTTGCGACCGCCATCGATACTCCGCATGCGCGCGCACGGCCGCCGTGTGCGTGGTCATCGATCGAAATCCGCTCGACGCCGCCCTGCGCGCACACCCCGGGATCCTGCGGCGGATGATCGGGATCCTGACGCTTCGCCATGGCGATATCGTCGACAGCGTGCGACGGCTCGCGCTGGTCGACGTGTACGGGCGCGTGCGCCAGTTGTTGATCCACCTCGAGACCGCAGGCGCCACGGACCCGCCCCGCGAACGACTGACGCACCAGGATATCGCCAACCGGGTCGGCGCATCACGCGACATGGTTGGACGGGTATTGCGGGATCTGCTGGCTGGCGGATACATCGCCGTCGAGGACCGGCAGTTCCGGATCCTCCGTACGCTGCCTACGCGCTGGTAACGGCGCGTTCCTCTTCCGACAACGGGATGGGCGGCTCGTTGACCCGCAATCGCCACACCAACAAAAGCAGGCCGGCGGCGATCATCGGCAGCGACAGCCATTGCCCCATCGACAAGTGAAATGCAAGGAATCCGAGGAAATCGTCCGGCTCCCGGGCGAATTCCGCGACGAAGCGCAATACGCCATACCCGATCAGGAACGCGGCGGAAACGACGCCGGTCGGGCGTGGCTTGCGCGAGAACAGCCAGAGGAACACAAACAAGGTCACCCCTTCGAGCGCAAATTGATAGAGCTGCGACGGATGGCGCGGAATGTTGTCGTGGGCCCGGGGGAACACCATTGCCCACGGCCAGACGTGGGGATCCGCCGGCCGGCCCCACAACTCGCCGTTGATGAAATTCCCCAGCCGCCCGAATGCCAGGCCCAACGGAATCATCGGCACCGAAAAATCGGCGATCTGAAACAGGCTCTTGCCCCGCGAACGCGCGAACAGCCACAGCACCAGGGTTACGCCAAGGATGCCGCCGTGCGAAGCCATGCCGCCCTTCCACGGCTCGAAGATCTCGACCGGATTGGCCAAGTAGTAGCTCGGCCGATAGAAAAGCACATACCCCAGGCGGCCGCCGAGAATGACGCCGAACACGCCCCAGAAGAGCAGATCCTCGACATCGCGCTCCGACATGCCCCGCCAGGTTTCGCGGGCACGTCGACGTCCCAGCGTGAGATACGCGATGAAGCCCAGCAGATACATCAGGCCGTACCAGCGTACTGGAAGCGGGCCGATATGAAAGGCGACGGGATCGAATTGGGGAGCGACGAGCATGGCGGGGTGCCTGGGGAGTGGCGACGACAACCGGCGGATTGTAGTGGTTCGCCGACGGGGCAAGGGACCGAGGACGCACAGCCTGGCCGCCCGGCATCACGCCGGCCGGAGTAAGGTTTCGCCTGGCGCGAAGTTCCCCGATCATCCCGCGGAGTGCACGCCAAGATGAAATCAGCCCGTATCGCGGTGCCGGGAACCGGATTCGCCGGGAGACATCCTGGGACGATGTGTTGACGAATCCTCGTTCGCCCAATAAGATTCATCCGCCATGACTCTTTTGAGGCGTGGTCGGCAACACCGGGGCATCGAAATTCGACATCATCCCGGGACTCCCGGTTTCCCAAAATTTCGCTACGAGGAGAATGGAATGAGCAGTTTGTACGAGCAGTTGGGCGGTGAAGCGGCGGTCAACGCGGCAGTGGACATTTTCTACCGCAAGGTTCTAAAAGATGACCGCATCAAGCATTTTTTCGACGGCGTTGACATGGACCGTCAGGCAGCCAAGCAGAAAGCCTTCCTCACGATGGCGTTCGGCGGTCCCAACAACTACACCGGCGAAGACATGCGGAAGGGACATGCGCACCTTGTCGCCCGCGGCTTGAACGACTCCCACTTCGACGCCGTAGTCGAAGACCTCGGCGCGACCCTGAAGGAACTGAACGTTCCGGCCGGATTGATCGCGCAGGTGGCAGCCATCGCCGAAACCACGCGCAACGACATCCTCGGGCGCTGAGCAGCAGTCCGCAACGATGCCTACGATCGTTGTCGGCGGGCGGGCATACGAATGCCCGCCCGGAGCGACCCTCCTCGAAGGACTGGAAGCACACGGTGTCCCGATGCGTTCATCCTGCCGCGCCGGCAGCTGCCAGGCCTGCATGGTGCGCGCCGTGTCGGGGGAGGTTCCCGAAGCGGCGCAGGTGGGCCTGAAGGCGACGCTGCGGGCACGCAATTACCTGCTGGCCTGCATCTGTCGGCCAACCGGCGACATGGAGATCGTGACCGATGACGACGCGATCACGCGCGTACCGGCCGAGGTCGTGGAGATCGGCGAGCTGACGCCCGACGTCATGTCGATCCGACTGCGGCCAGAAGGACCCTACGAATACCGGGCGGGGCAGTTCCTGCGCCTGTACCGGGACGAACAGACTTCGCGCTGCTATTCGCTTGCCAGCGTACGCGAACTGGATCGCGATATCGAGCTGCACGTCACCCGCGTGCCGCAAGGACAGGTCAGCGCCTGGATCCACGAATCCGCCCATCTCGGTCAGACCATGACGATCTCCGAAGCCACCGGAAACTGCTTCTATGTTCCCGGAAATCCGGAGCAGCGGATCCTGCTGGTCGGCACCGGCTCCGGGCTGGGTTCCCTGCTGGGTATCGTCCGCGATGCCCTGCGACAGGGGCACACCGGACCGATCCGGCTCTACCATGGCACCCTGCGCCGCGACGGGATCTATGGCGCCGATCGGATCGCGCCGCTCGCACACGATCACCCCAATCTGCACTACGTTCCCTGCGTGTTGCGTGAAGAAGCGCCGCCGGGAGGGTCGCAGGGCAGCGTGGTGCAGGTCGCCCTGGCGCAGAACCCCGATCTCTCGGGCTGGCGCGTGTTCCTGTGCGGCGATGCGAATCTCGTTGCTGGCGCCAAGCGAGAGGCGTTTCTCGCGGGGGCATCGATGGACGCGATCCACGCCGACCCGTTCCTTCCGTCCTGACCGCATCCCCCTCCCGCCTCGGCGGGGGCGGGGGCACCTCCGCCCCGCTCAACGCCGCTCGATCCAGTACAACGCCCCCAGCGCGATCGTGAACGCGACCATGCCGGGCAGGGCCGCGACGACCATCGGCGGCCAGGTGTTGATGATCCCCAGGTTCGAGAAGATCTTGTTGATCGCATAGAACACCACGCCGATCATGATGCCGGCGAAGATCTTCAGGCTGACTGTTCCTGCACGTACATGCAGATAGGCGAACGGCAACGCCAGGGCCATCATGACGATGACCACCGGTGGGTAAAACACCTTCTGCCACAACGCCAACATATACCGCTCGGTCCGTTGGTGGTTCTCATCCAGGTGCCGGATATAGCGGTACAGGCTGTAGCCGCTCAGCTTTTCCGGCTTGACCAGCAGCACTCCGAAAATTTCGGGCGTGAGGTCTGATTTCCAGGCCATCGTCGGCGTCCGCAGAATGCGGGTCTGCGCCAGGGCGCCGGCCGTCGCCGCAACGGCGCCATCCGGTCCCGATGTGCCCGACGGCACCGACCCGACCGGCCGCAGCACCGCAACCTCCGGGTATTGCGTCTCCACCACATCGGTGAGCATCCACCCCTGGCCGCGCAGGTACTGTCCGCGCCCGGCCGTGGTGATCGATCGCAGGCGAAGCGCGCGGTCGAAGGAAAAAATCCGCAAGCCGTCGACCTCACCGTCGTTGCGCACGGTCTGTACGTTGACGAAGCGCATCCTTTGCCCCGCAGACACGCCGGGAACGACATCGCGCACCCAGATCCCCGATCCCCCACCCTGAAACAGATGGGCGCCGACGGCGTGCGATTTCAACCGCTGCGCCAACTCCTCCGCCGGGGGCGCAACCACCTCGCCAAACACGTAGGTGAGCACCGCGAATCCCATCCCGACCCAGAACACGGCGTCGACCAGCCGCCGGGTGCTCATGCCCGAAACCCGCATGATCGTGAACTCGGAGTTCGACGCCAGCTTGGACAGCGCGTAGATCGTCCCGATC
>JAJYBQ010000030.1 GCA_021778935.1 Pseudomonadota bacterium
GCCCGCCGAGGACCACCTGATGATCGCGGTAACCGAGCTTGGCGATGCCCAGGTGCTGCTGCCGGTGATGCTCGCGGCGTTGGCATGGTTCCTCGTGCACCGCCTCTGGCTGACGGCGGGCTACTGGCTGGTGGCGGTGGGCGTTGCGGAGCTGCTCAGCGAGATGCTCAAGCTTGCGCTGCAACGGCGACGCCCGGGCCTCTTTCCGCCGGGCCTCGAGCCGTTTTCGTTTCCGAGCGGCCACACCACCATGAGCACGGTGGTCTACGGCTTTCTGGCATTCCTGTTGTGGCGCGCGGAACCGCCCGCGTTTCGCCGCACCACGGTGGTCCTCGCCGCGATCCTGATCGGCGCCATCGCCTCGTCGCGGCTGTATCTCGGCGCCCATTGGCTGTCGGACGTGCTGGGGGGCGTGGGTTTCAGTGTCGCGTGGCTGGCCGCGTTGGCGGTGGCGTACGAATACCAGTGCCGGGAGCGGTTTTCGTACGCCGGGCTGGCGTCGGTGCTGCTTGCGACCTTCGTGGTCGCCGCGGCGCTGCATATCATGACGAGCCATTCGTTCGATACGGTATTCTCCGCGCCCGGCAGTTCGATAAACCACGGATCCGGCGGCGGCGCCGGCGTTGCTACGGGAAGGGAATGATGATTCGGCGATCCGTATGGGCCACGATGGCGGTGGCGGTCTCGGCAGTCCTGGTTTCCGCATGCGGAAAGCCCACCGATCGGTATCTCGGCACCTGGCAGGATGTCCGGAATCCGGCCCGCACGCTGGTGATTCAGGAAAACGGCCAGGAATTCCTCGCGAAGGACATCGACGACACGCCGTCGGCCTTTGCCTGCAAGGATCTCGGACGGAATCTGTTTTCCGGCCATATCCAGCAGTGCCCGGATCATCGCGTGTCGACGGTCGTCCTGAAGGCCGATGGCGATACCTTGAAGAACGTGGAACCCCTGCCGCTCGGCTTGGGAATCTCGACCGTCGTGCTCGATCCGTCCGGTGCGGAGTTGATCGTCGGCTCGAGCCGCTACAAGCGCGTGGGGTATTGAGCGGGGCCCGGTCACGGGCGGGCGGTCTGCAATCCTGCAGACCGCCCGCGGCAGACTCAGCTCGCGACGTTGATGTCGATGTGCGCCTGGGTCGAGGAGTCGAGAACGCCGTTGGTCGCGCTGGTGATCGAGGTGTTGTTCCTTGTTCCGACCGGCGACCTGGGGTCCAGCGAGAAGGTGATGCGCCAGGTTCCACTCTTGGTCACGGTCGAGGGAAGCGTGACGTTCTTCATGTTCCAGACGAAGCCGTAGGTGAAGGCGCCGGATACGGTCACCTCGCCGGCGAGAAAGCCGGGCCCGTCGCCCTGCCACAGCGTCTGGTCGTAGAGGACATACACCGAGTTGCCGCTCGAATCCAGTTTTTCGATCTTCAGGTGCGCGTTGGTCGCGAACACGTACGCGGTCGTGCTGTCGTAGGTCGTACCATCGGTCCCCTGCACTTCGTTGAGTTGGGTACCGTAGAGCGACTGCATCGTATAGGCTTTCATCGGCGTCGTCAGGGTCTTGGACAGTGCGATCTCCACGCGGATGACCGAGGTCGAGGTGAGGTTCTGACTGCTGAGGTTGTCGCCCCAGGTCGCGACGACGTCCTGTTGCGCGGCGGCGCCGTTCTCCCATTGCGCCTGCCAGGTGCTCGCCGTGCCCTGCTCGTAGTACGACACCCCGTTGAGGCTGTAGATGTCGGCGCTGTCGAGGTAGGGCAGGGTCGTCACCGTGGTCGGCAGGATCCCGGTGAGCGGGCGCAGGCCGGTGTTGTAGTCGACGGTGGCGACGTCCGCGGTCCAGGTCCCCGTGATGGGCAGTTCGGTGGTGCCGTAGCCGTCGGCGAAGATGAGCGGCGACGACAGGTTGTTGCCGAAGCCGGTGTCGCCGGTCGTGTTCGACGGACCGATCGGGGTGGTGCTCACCTCGGCCGTCGGCGTCTCGCCGGTTGCATTCTTCGCGCTGACCACCCAGTAGGTCGGGACCGAGGTCAACTCGGCATTGTCGATGAAGGTGTAGGAGTTCTGGCCGGTCACCGCCGGAATCGAGGTCACCTGATTGGTGGGGGAAAAGGCCGTCCCGGCCGTGGTGCTGCGGTAGATTACGTAGCTGGTGGGCGCGGCGCCGTTGGCCGGCGGGGACCAGCTGAGGGTCGCGGACAAGGTCTCACCCTGGGTCCGGACGACGGTGAAGGCGGTCGGTATGCCGGGCAGGTCGAGCGAGGAGAACAGGGTGGTGTCTCCGCCGCCGCCGCAACCCGAGACGATCCAGGAGAAGAAGGTCGTGACCAGGATGCCGGCCAGGAATGTCCATCGAATGCCGCGTTGCGTGGCGGTGCGGGGAGCGCTCATCGCACACCTCCTCGAGTCTGGATGAAATGTTCCGTATCGATTGCATCGATGCCGAAACGACTCCAGTTTGTTGGAAGGTGGGCGGTTTGGCAGCCTTTGCGGTTGCGCCCCATCAACCGGGTCGATACAAAAAATTTCGGCTCCATAAGGATGGGCGGGTAGGGCGGAAAACCCTGCCTCCGGGTGCTCCTTTTTCGCGATTCGTCGGGCCGGTCGGCGGACTTATACTTCCGGCTAATCCCGAATGGAGCCCCGGCTGGGTGCGATGAACGGAAATTTCCTGACGTCTCACGTCGACTACGCAGACCTGTCGAACGTCGAGCAGAGCCAGCTGCTGAACCTTCTGCAGGAGATCCTGGTCCTGGTCGCGCAGGGGGCCGACGACCTCGACATCACCAACCAGATCTGTCGGCTTGCCGAGGGTCTGCTGCCGAATTCCGTGGCGTCCGTGATGATTCTGGACGACGACCGGGAGTTCCTGAATGTGTATGCGGCCCCCAGGCTGCCTCCGGATGCGGTGCAGCGCCTCAGCCGGTTGAAGCCCGGACCGGGCGCCGGATCCTGCGGCAATGCCGTCTACCGGCGCGAAGCGCAGTTTGTCCGCGACACCCTGACCGACGGCCGCTGGTGCGATCTGCGCCAGGTGGCATACGACTTCGATGTGCGGGCGTGCTGGTCGACGCCGATCCTGTCCGGCAAGGACAAGGTGATCGGGACGTTTGCCCTGTCGAGTTTCGAGCATCGGTCGCCGACGTCGTTTCATCGCATCCTGCTCAGCATCGCGTCGTCGATCACCGGGATCGTTCTGCAGCGCAAAGATCACGAAACGGCGCTGCGGATCGCGGCGATCGCATTCGAATCGCAGGACGGGGTGATCGTCACGGATGCGCAGGCGCGGATCCTGCGCGTGAATCGCGCGTTCACCGAGATCACGGGGTATTCGGCCGAGGATGTCGTCGGCAAGCAGCCCGATCTGCTGCACTCCGGGCGGCAGGACGCGGCGTTTTATTCCGCGATGTGGGACACCATCCTCGAGACGGGGCACTGGTCGGGGGAGGTCTGGAACCGTCGCAAGAACGGCGAAATCTACCCCGAGCATCTGACGATCACCGCGGTCCGCGACGGCAACGGCAACATCACGAATTACGTCGGCTCGATGCTGGACATCACGGAGCGCAAGCGGTTCGAGGAGAAGGTCCACGAGATGGCCTATTTCGATCAGGTCACCGGGCTTCCCAACCGCCGGCTCTTCCTCGACCGCCTGGAGCAGGACATCGGTCGGGTTGCGCGCAACGGATCCTCGCTCGCCCTGGTGTACATCGACCTCGACCGCTTCAAGGAGGTCAACGACACGCTCGGACACAACAAGGGCGACATCCTGCTGGTCGATGCGGCGCAGCGCATCCGGCGGCGCGTGCGCAGCGCGGATACGGTGGCGCGGGTCGGCGGCGACGAGTTCGCGATCATCGTGCTCGACTTCGCCGACACCGCCGAGATCGACGAGATCGTGCGCGAGGTCCTGCGCGACATGCAGGTGCCGTTCGCGCTGGGGGACTCGGAATTCGGCCACGTCTCGTGCAGTGCCGGAATCGCGCTGTATCCGCAGGACGCCGGAAGCATCGAAGAGCTTTTCAAGCATGCCGACCAGGCGATGTACGCGGCGAAAAAGCGCGGTCGCAGCCAGTTCAGCTACTTCACCGCGCTGATGGACCAGGAGGCCCGCGAGCGGCGCGATCTCACCAACGATCTGCGCCACGCGCTGAGCGTCGGCCAGATGAAGCTGCACTACCAGCCGATCGTCGACCTGGCGACGGGCGGGATCGCCAAGGCCGAGGCGCTGCTGCGCTGGGACCATCCCAAGCGCGGACCGTTGAGTCCGGCGATCTTCATTCCCCTGGCCGAGGAGTCGGGAATCATCCACGATCTGGGCAACTGGGTCTGCCTGCAGGCGGTTTCGTCCGTCGTCGTGTGGCGCGCGCGCTGCGGGCGGGACGTGCAGGTGAGCGTCAACCGCTCGCCGGTGGAGTTCGATCGGAAGGAGTTCCGCTGGGTGGACGTGCTGGCGAGTATCGGCCTGTCCGGAAAATCGCTGGTGATGGAGATCACCGAGGGCCTGCTGCTGGCGGATTCGGAGCACGTCCGCGAACAGTTGCTGGCGTGCCGCCAGAACGGCATCGAGGTGGCGCTCGACGATTTCGGAACCGGTTTCTCGTCGCTCGCCTACCTCAAGCAGTTCGATATCGACTATCTGAAGATCGACCGCTCCTTCGTCGCCAATCTCGATGTCGGCGGCAGCAGCAGCGCGGTGGTGGAGGCGATCATCGTGATGGCGCACAAGCTCGACATCAAGACGATCGCGGAGGGCGTCGAGACGCGCGCCCAGCACGATCTGCTGTGCATGCTCGGCTGCGATTACGCGCAGGGATATCTCTACTCCCCGCCGGTTCCCATGGCGGAGTTCGAGGCGCTGCTGATGGCCGACACCCGTTTCCCGCGCTGAGGCGATGGTGCACAACAAGGCCGTTCTTGCCGGCGGATGTTTCTGGGGAATGCAGGATCTCTTCCGCAAGCTGCCGGGCGTGGTGTCGACGCGGGTCGGGTACACCGGCGGCGACGTACCCGATGCGACCTATCGCAACCATGGCACACACGCCGAAGCGATCGAGATCATCTTCGATCCGCAGCAGATCGATTACCGGCGCCTGCTTGCGTTCTTTTTCCGGATTCACGACCCCACGACCCGCAACCGCCAGGGCAACGACCTGGGCCCGTCCTACCGTTCGGCGATCTTTTACCGGGACGAGGAGCAGAAGGCGGTGGCGACGGACCTCATCGCGCAGATCGACGCATCCGGGCGCTGGCCCGGCAAGGTCGTCACCGAGCTGGCGCCCGCGGGACCGTTCTGGGTTGCGGAGCCCGAGCACCAGGATTACCTCGAGCGCCATCCCGGCGGCTATACCTGCCACTTTTCGCGGCCGCATTGGCAGCTGGAGGATTGATCGATGCGCAACCCCACGCCCCGACCCGCACCCGCCGCCTGCGTGCTCCATCCGGTCCAGACCTATCATCGCCTCGGGCCGGAGTTCTACGCGACCACGCCGCCACAGGGATTGCCCGCTCCCCGCCTGATGATCTGGAGCGCGGAGGCCGCACGGCTGCTTGGCTTGCCCGATCCCG
Organism: Pseudomonadota bacterium; assembly: GCA_021778935.1. The sequence continues at coordinate 5,559 of JAJYBQ010000030.1, forward strand.
AATCGGATCCCGAACTGCCCGCCCGTTGGGCGGCGCAATTCAGCGGCTCGGCCTGGCCGGTCGATTGTCCGCCGCTCTCCACGGTGTATTCCGGCCATCAGTTCGGCGTCTGGGCCGGCCAGCTCGGCGACGGCAGGGCCCATCTGATCGGGGAGGTTGCGGTCGCCGACCCCGACCAGGCAGCCGGATACCCTAGCTGGGAGGTGCAGATCAAGGGTGCCGGACGGACCCCGTTCTCGCGCATGGGCGATGGCCGCGCGGTGCTGCGGTCGTCGATCCGGGAGTTTCTCGCCAGCGAGGCGATGCATCACCTCGGCGTCCCGACCACCCGCGCGCTGTGTCTGGTCGCGTCCGATCTGCCGGTCCGGCGCGAATCGATCGAAACCGCGGCGGTGGTGACCCGCCTTGCGCCCAGTTTCCTGCGCTTCGGGCATTTCGAGCATTTTGCCGACCGCGGCGCACACGACGCGCTGGCGCGCCTCGCCGACTACGCCCTCGCGCGCTGCTTCCCGGACGCGGCAGCGGCCGGGGAGCCGGCCGCGCTGACCCTCCTGCGCGAGACCACGCGGCGCACGGCGCATCTGCTGGCGCAATGGCAGTCCGTGGGCTTCGTGCACGGCGTCATGAACACGGACAACATGTCGCTGCTCGGCTGGACGCTCGACTATGGTCCCTATGGTTTTCTCAACGCCTACGATCCCCAGTACACGCCGAACACCACCGATCGCAATCGCCGCTATTGCTGGTACCGCCAGCCCTGGATCGCGCAATGGAATCTGAGCGCGCTGGCGCACGCCTTGCTGCCGCTGCTCCCGGATGCCGAGGCGGCGGCCGAGGTCGTCGGCGGATTCGCGGAGACCTTCGGTGCGGCCCTGCATGCCAATCTGACCGCCAAGCTCGGGTTGCTTGGCAGCGAAGCCGGAGATCCGGAACTCATCCAGGCGTGGCTGGAACTCCTTGCGGCGCAACGCGCCGACTGGACGCTGAGCCATCGTCATCTGGCGCAGGCGACGGCGGATCCGCAGGCGCCGATCCCGGACGTCCTGCAGGCCATGTTCCCCCAGACGCAGACCGAGCTGGCCGCATGGTTCGGGCGGTATCGCGCCCGCCTGGCGCGGCAGTCCGAAGCGGATGCGGCGCGCGCGGCGCGGATGAATCGCACCAACCCGCTCTTCGTGCTCCGCCACCATCTCCTGCAGCACGCGATCGATCGCGCGCAGGACGGCGATATTTCGGAAACCCGGACCTTGCTCGCACTTGCACGCCGGCCGTTTGACGACGTACCCCCGGACCGGGAGCGGTACGTTGCGCCGCCGCCGGCGGATGCGCCCGCTCCCTGTCTGTCCTGCTCGTCGTGACGGAGCGCCGCGCCGCGGCCCTTGCCGGGCCCGCGCGGCGGCAATCCGCTCAGAGTGCCTTGGCGGTTCCGGGCATCCTGGCGTTACCCATCCGCATCGCGTGGGTGATCGCCGCACGTGCCTGGGCGTCGCTGTCGTTGATCGACGACGTGATCGACGCGATGCCGCCGACCAGGGCCTCGACGTTTTCGTTGAGCGTCCGCGATGCCGCGGCGGTGTGCTCGACCAGGGCGGCGTTCTGCTGGGTTGTGCGATCCATGCTGGCCGTGGCGCTGTTGATCTGATCGATGCCTGCGCTTTGTTCGGATGTCGCCGCGGTGATCTCGGCGATGAGATCGCTCACCTGATGGACGCGTTCGACGATCGTCGCCATCGTCTTGCCCGCTTCGTCGACGAAGCCGGTTCCCGCGGCGACGGTCTGCGTCGAACTGGTGATCGTGGTCTTGATCTCGCGCGCCGCCTGGGCGCTGCGCTGCGCGAGGTTGCGCACCTCCCCCGCGACCACCGCGAAACCGCGCCCCTGTTCGCCGGCACGCGCGGCTTCCACCGCGGCGTTGAGGGCGAGGATGTTGGTCTGGAAGGCGATGCCGTCGATGACCCCGATGATCTCCTCGATCTTCTTGCTCGATGTGCTGATCGCCTCCATCGTCGCCACGACCTTGGATACCGAGTCGCCGCCGAGTTCGGCGGCGTCGGACGCGTTCTGCACCAGTTCGCGGGCACGCCGGGCCGAGTCGGCATTGTTCTTGACCGTGCTCGCCATCTGCTCCATCGAAGCGGCCGTCTGCTCGAGGGCCGCGGCGGACTGTTCGGTGCGCGCGGAGAGATCGGAATTGCTGCGCGCGATATCGGCGCTTGCGGTCTGGATCCGACCCGTCTGCGCCCCGATGTCGTCGAGGATCGCATGGAGATTGAGGGCGCTCTGATTGATCGACCGCAGCAGGATTCCCAGTTCGTCGACGCGATTCAACGCGATCATCGGCGGAACCTGCCCTGCCGCGACGATCTTCGCCTGTTCGACGACGCGTTTCATTGGGCGGGCAATCTGCCACTGCAACAGCAGATCGGCCAGGCCGAGTCCGATCAGCATGCCGAAGGCGGGGAGGGCGATCGCCGACGCCGGTACGTCGCTGCCGGCCAGCCGGACGCCCGCCAGGAGGGCGCCGCCGGCCACGGCCGCCGCCAGGGCCGCCGCGACGTGGATCCGGGTACCCACCGAGATGCGCTGGAACATCGAGAGCCAGGCCAGCACGCCGGTGCGGATGAGGATGCCCTTGTGGATCTTCCAGCCCTTGAGCTTGCCCTCGCGAATGCTGGCGTAGAGCGCCTCGGCCGCCGCGACCTCGGCGCTGCTGGGCTTGGTGCGCACGGAGATGTAGCCGCTGGGCGCGCCGTTGGCGCCGCGCTGCACCGAGGCATTGGCCTTCACCCAGTAGTAGTCGCCGTTCTTGCGGCGGTTCTTCACCAGCGCGACCCACGGCTCCCCGGCCTGGATGGAGTCCCAGAGATCCTGGAATGCCCCCGGCGGCATGTCGGGATGGCGGATGATGTTGTGCGCCTTGCCCATCAGCTCGGACGGCTCGAAACCGCTGGCCTGTGTAAACGCCGAGTTGCAGTAGGTGATCCGTCCCTTGAGGTCGGTGGTCGACATCAAGGTCGAGCCTTCCGGGACAACGTATTCTGTCTGGGTGACCGGCAGGTTCACGCGCATCGTTCGCTCCGCATTATGGTTGAGCGATTCTCCGTTACACCGGCGTGACGGCATGCGCCGAAATATGCGGAATCCAGCCTTCTTCCTCGCGAATTGATCGTTTTTTACCGAACAATTCGCTTGATGTAGGTCAAGCCTAGGGGGGCGCCGCAAAGCGGCTATGCGATGTCGTAGCCGTTGCGACGGGCGGCGAGCAGGGCTTCGGTGCGGTTGGATGCGCCGAACGCGCGGTAGATCGCCGTGACGTGGGTCTTGACCGTGCCTTCGGAGAGCTGCAGCTCTCGGCAGATGACCTTGATCGGGGCGCCGCGGGCCAGCAATTGCAGGACCTGTTCCTGCCGCTCGGTCAGCGCGACCCGCACGCCGCCCGGCGGCGGGTCGGCGACCCGCGGCGGGGGGCCGAACACCGGGAATGGGCCATGGCGCTGCGCTTCCTCCAGGATGTCGCCGGGAATGTAGACGCCGCCGGAGAGTACGAACTTGATCGCCGCGACCAGGGTGTCGGTCGCCATCGACTTCGGCACGAACCCCGCCGCGCCGAGTTGCAGCACCTGCAGGACGTTGCGCTGGTCCTGCTGGCCGGACAGCACCAGAATCTTGAGATCGGGCGCTTCGGCGACGAGGGTTTCGAGCAGAGAGGTGCCGGTGCACCCCGGCAGGCCCAGATCCAGCAGCATCAGCTCCGCGTCGGGGTGTTCGCCGACGAGTTCGCGCGCGCCCTCCGCATCCCCGGCGGTAAACACCTCCGCGTCCGGATCGAGATCCAGCAGCAAGGCGGTCAAGGCGTCCCGGATCAGGGCGTGGTCGTCGACAAGCAGAATCTTCATCGGCAATCGGTCTTTGCTGGAATCCCCCGCGGTGGCGGCAAACGCCGGCCACGCGCGGGATCGACGTGCATCCGTCGGCGTCCATTGTACGCACCCTGCGCGGTGCAGCGCGGCCTCTTCATTGCCGGCGCCCGGGAGCCGCGCGGATCCCGTCGCGGCGCTTCAGGCGCGCCCCCTGCAGCCAGCGCGGCGCCTGCCCGGCGAGCCATGACCGCGCCGCGGCGCGGCCGCGCAGGTCGGCGTCGAGAAACGCGGTGGTGATGTCGGTGAACGACACCTCGGCGAGTGCCGTATCGGTCAGCAGGCGGCTGCGCGCGCGCACGGCACGCCGGTGCGCCTCCCGCTCCCGGCGCGCCGCAGCCGCATCCGGCTTCCCTCCGCCATCCGAGGCGGCGTCGTCCGTCCCTTCGAAGGGTGCCGTGTCCGGCGTATCCCCCCGCAGCGTGCCTTCGTCGGCTGCGCCGTCGAGCCAGCGATGGGTGGCGGAAGCGAATTCCAGGTAATAGTCCTCGCCGCCGCTGTGCAGGCGGTCGAACGCGAGATGGCGCGCCAGCGGATCGGAGACCATGCCGTCCGGGTCGATGTCGTCCTGCGAACTGACCATCAGGATCGGGGCGTCGCTTGCATGGGACCGATGTGCTGCGGCCGTGGCGTAAGGACTGATGGCCAGGTAGGCGTGCACCCCGAAGGATGCCAGGGCCCGGGTTGCGGCGATGCGCTGCACCGTATAGGCGCCGAGGCCCGATCCGGCGATGGCGACATGCGACCAGTCCAGGTCGTCGACGTTCGCCGCGCGGCGTCGGCTGCGCGCGCGCAGGGCCTGCAATATGGTTCGCAGGCGGGCGATGCGCCGGGGCATCACGTCGGCGGCATACCGGTCGCGGGCAACCGCATCGAAATCACCGTCGATCGCCGCCGGGCTTTGCCAGGCGGTGGCATCTCCCTGCAGCGGTTGCACGCTGAAGACGGCATAACCGCGCCGCGCCCACGCGTCGATCCATCGATTGGGCGCGTTGCTCCCCCGTCCCAGCGCCGGTACGTAGACGATCACCGGAATCGCACCTCCCTGGTTGGCATCGTACGCGGGGCGAACCAGATGCGCGTTCCATCCCACCTCATCCGAGGGTGGCGAGGCAAATTGCCGACGCTCGATCGTCTGGAGCATGCCGGTGTCGTATCCGGCAAGGCGATAGCGGGCGACTGCGCCGACATCGACCGTTGGCAGGAGCGGCTTGGGCCCGGCGCAGGCGGCAAGGCCGAACACGACGAGCGCAAACGGCAACGACAGGAAACGGCGGCGGATGCGCACGGCCGGCGACACTCCAGGAAGGGAAGGTGATTACACTAATGCGGCAGCACGCCGCATCGAAGGCGCGCATAGTGTAGCGAGCGCGGGGACGCGCCGTTTTCCGAGGCGGAGCAACGCAGGATGGTTCTGGAAGTCGTCGAGATCGTGATCCACCCCGGCATGCAGGCCGGGTTCGAGGAAGCCGTGCAGCGGGGCATCGACGCCGCGATCGCGCCCACCGCCGGGTTTCTCGGCCATGAACTGCAACGCGGCATCGAATCGGCCGAGCGCTATCTGCTCTTCATCCGCTGGCGCACATTGGAAGATCACACCGAGGGCTTCCGGCAATCGCCGGCATTCGCGCAATGGCGCGCGATCGTCGGCGGGTTCTTTGCCCGGCCGCCGACGGTGATGCACTTCGAAAAGGCGTCCTGACCGGACGGCGCGCCGCGGCGCCCGGCGCCGCGTTCACGGACGGTGGCGCAAGGTGTCGCGGATGTGCCGGATGGCGCAGACGTGCAGATAGTCGCGCACGCGGGCGCCGTCTTCGAGGCGCACGAGTTCCTGCTCGTACAGCGTGCGGATTTCGGACTCGGGGCGGTGTGTTTCCCGCACCAGGGAGGAAATCGCCGCATCGTGCCGTGCGCCTTCCGGATGACTCTTGTCCTTCGCTCCCATGATTCCACGCGCGACAACTCTCGACGGATGCAATGCTACCGGGGAAATCCGCGGCGGCAAACCGTTCGCCGGGAAATCGTGATCTTGGCTGACGTGGAACAAAGGGAGGATGCGTGTGACAAGTCACGCGTCGTCCCGGTCGCCGCTCCACCGCAGGCGCTGCTTTTGCGCTTCGTCATGCCAGCGCCGTTCCTCCTCGTGGATGTACCGCTGCGTCGTGCGCCGGTCGGCATGGCGCGCGTCCTTCTGGACGTAGCGTTCCTCCATCCCGGCATCGACCTTCGCGGTGATGCCGGTGTGCCGTCCCCAATGTGCGGAGGCGGCGCGCAGTTTTTCGGCCTTGTGCAACTGATCCGGCCCCAGCCGGGCCGCGGCCTGCCCGAACAGACGCTTCAGGATCTGGTTCAAGCGGCGCGCGGTGATCGGCTCGCGGTTGCGCAGGCCGACGAGCAGGGGCGTGGTTTCATTGCGCTTGGGCACGGCAGGCAGTCCGAGGTGTTTGCGATAGCGCACCAGCGCCTGCAGCATGTCGTCCGGAACCGGCACCTTGGCGCGCTTGGCGCCTTTGCCGATGACGTGCCACCACCAGAGTCCGTGCTCTTCGCGGAAACTGTTCATGCGGTGGCTTTCCAGTTCGCCGGCGCGTGGTGCGAGCAGGTAGAGCATCGCGCAAAGGAAGCGCAGGCGTTCGTACTCGTCGCGCTGCGTCGGCGTCTTGCGCGGCATCGCCTCGACCGCCTGCGTGACCGCGCTCCACATGTCGGCATCGAGGAAGCGCTCGATCGGCGCCGGATCCTCGCCGGGCGCGGTAAGCGCGGCAGCCCCCTCAGCGGCGAGCTTGCGCCGGCGCTGACGGATGAGGCCGAGCGGATTGCCGGCGAGATAGCCGGCATCGACCAGATAGCGCATCAGCGAATTGATCGCTGCAATCGCCGTGAGCAGGGCGGCTTCGCTCAGCGGACCCACGAACGGCCGCCAGGCATCGCTGGTGCGGTCGGCCTTGGGACCGCACCAGAATGCCGCCGGCTGCGGGTCGGCGAGGAAGTTCAGGTAACCCTCGAAATCCTGTCGCGTCAGACTCGACAGCGGTTTGCGGCATTCGTGGATCGCCCACAGCATCAGGCGCTCGCATTCGCGCTGGTAGATCCGCGCCGTCCCCGGCGAGCGGTCGTACTCGGCGAGGAAGCACGAGATCGCTTCCAGGTCGTTGCGCGCGCCGATCTGCAGGCGTGCGGGGTCGGCGCGGTTCTCGCCGGCGACTCCCGAAAGGGCCTCGGCAATCGCGGTGCGGGCGAGCGGACGGATCGTCTCGGGAGTGGCGGTCGTCATCGGGCCCCTAGCTGGATGCCGGCATTGCGCGCAAGGCGAGGGTGCAACCGTCGGGGCGATCGAGCAGTGCCTTGCGGGTGGCGGGGCTGGCCAGCTGTGCCAGCCACCAGCGCAAGGCAAGGCCGCAGCTCGCGCTGTTGCGCGAACTCGCGCGCCAGGCGTAGCCCAGACGCGCCGAACGTTCGGCACGCTGCACCCGGCAGGCCACCAGACGGCCGGCCGCGATGTGCGCGCGCGCGATCGGCTCGGGCAGGAAGCCGCAGCCCAGGCCACGCAGCTGCGCTTCGAGCTTCTCCTGCACGGTGGCGACGGTGAGCACGTCCTGGCCCGGCAGGATGTTCGCCGTGAACGCCGACAGCCGGCGGGCGGAGTCGGCCACGGCGACCGCCCGGTGCCGCACCAGTTCGGCGTCGCCGATGGTCCGCCGCAACTGCGCCAGCGGGTGGCCGGGCGCGACCACGAACACGAATGCCAGCGTCCCGAGCGACTCGGTCTGGACGCCGGCTGGCGGATCGCTGATCTCGCCGGTACCGATCGCCAGGTCGGCCTGGCCGCTCAGAAGCGCTTCCCAGGTTCCGGTGAGGATCTCCGAGCGCAGCGCGATCTGCGTCGGCGGGCCGCGATGCGGACCGTCCCGCGCGGCACCGGCGTCGGTCACGGACAAGGCGGAAAACGCCTGGATCAGATCGAAAACCGTCGCGCGCGCAATCACGCCGTCGGCGGCGACGGTGAGGTGGCTCTCCCAGCCCGTCGCGACCCGGTGCACGCGATTGGCCACCGCATCCAGTTCGCCGAGGAGGCGCCGCGCCTCCGTCAGCAGTTCCTCGCCGGCGGCCGTCAGGCGCGCCTGCCGCGAACTGCGGTCGAACAGCAGCACGTCGAGGGTTTCCTCCAGTTGGCGCACGCTGTAGGTGAGGGCGGACGGGACGCGACCCAGTTCGCGCGCCGCCGCGGCGAAGCTGCCCCGGCGGGCGATGGCGTCGAGCATCTCCAGCGCGTCGGGCGTCAGCGCATGGCGGCGCAGGCGGGCGGGTTCGAGTCTGCGGCGGGCGTTCATCGGCGCGGGGGTCGGTTGTCCGGAATTCCGGAAAGAATATCGCGATATTCCTGCAATCGCGGTTTGCGTACACTTCCGCGGTGGGCGCCGTTCCGTTGCCGGCCTGGCCCCGCCCTCTTGCCCGTTATCGCCGATGAACGCGTTCCTCCGGATCCCGCCCGCGGTTGTCGCCGCCTCCCTGCTCCTGGGCGGCTGCGGGCATTTCATCACCAATGCGGGGCCGAGTACTTCCACCGTCGAATCGGTGCCGCAGGCGAAGTCGACGTTGCCCGGCATCCGGCTCCTCCGCGTCGATTATGCCCTTGCGCACGCCGTCGAAGCGCGGGAAGCAAGACAGCGCGTTTCGGCATTCTTTCCCAGTCGAGGGCACCCCAATCACTTCGTCGGGCCCGGGGACGAACTGGCGATCTTCCTTTGGGAATCCCCGCCCGCCAGGCTATTCGCCCCGCGGCGTTTCGCGGTCGCCGGCGAGGGTGTGGCGGGCGGTGGTGCCGCCATGGTCAGGTTGCCGGTGCAAACCGTCGACAACGCCGGGGAGGTCGTCGTTCCCTTCGCCGGCGACATCCATGTCGCGGGACGAACCTTGTCGCAGATCGAGCGCGACATCGTCGCCAAGCTGTCGGAAAAGGCCAACCATCCGCAGGCGATCGTCGAACTCGCGGTCAACAATACCCGGAACATCACGGTCGTCGGCAACGTGCCGCATAGCCGCGAAGTGCCGTTGGCGCCCGGCGGCGTGCGCCTGCTGCGGGCGATTGCGCTGGCAGGCGGCGTGACGCAATCGGTGGAGAAGGTCTCGATCCAG
>JAJYBQ010000278.1 GCA_021778935.1 Pseudomonadota bacterium
GAACTCTCGCATGTAGTGGATGAGCGCATCGATACCCTCCTCGGGCATGGCATTGTAAATGCTCGCGCGCATGCCGCCCACGGAGCGGTGCCCCTTGAGCTGCAGGAGGCCGGCAGCCTTGGCACCCTTGAGGAAGGCGTCGTCGAGCGCCGGGTCGAGCAGCGTAAACGGCACGTTCATCCACGAACGGCACTTGCGCTCAACGGGGTTGCGGTAGAACCCGTCGCTGCTGTCGATGCAGGCATAGAGCTTCTCGGCCTTGCGCAAGTTGATTTCAGCGATGGCGCGCAGCCCGCCGAGATCCTTCAGCCATTCGAATACCAGCCCGGCCACATACCAGGCGTAGACCGGCGGCGTGTTGTACATCGACCCGTTGTCGGCCTGGATCTTGTAGTCGAACATGGTCGGCGTACCCGCCAGGGTCTGTCCGAGCAGATCCTCGCGCACAATCACGATCGTGAGTCCTGCCGGACCGATGTTCTTCTGCGCGCCGGCATAGATGAGCCCGAAGCGACGCACGTCGATGGGCCGCGAAAGAATGGTCGAGGACATGTCGGCGACCAGCACGGCCTGTCCGACATCCGGAACATCATGGAATTCGACGCCGCCGATGGTCTCGTTGGGCGTGTAGTGGACATATGCAGCGTCGGGATCGAGGCGCCACTCGCCACGCGCCGGCACCGTAGTGAATTTCGACGCCTCGGAGCTGGCTGCCACGTTCACCCGGCAGAACTTGCCTGCTTCCTTGATCGCCTTCTTCGCCCATTCGCCGGTGTTGATGTAGTCGGCCGTGCTCTTTCCGCGCAGCAGGTTCATGGGAACCATGGCGAACTGCGCGCTCGCCCCGCCCTGCAGGAACAGCACCTTGTATTCGGCCGGAATTGCCAGCAGATCGCGCAGATCGCGCTCGGCCTTCTCCGCGATTCCCATGAATTCCTTGCCGCGATGGCTCATCTCCATCACCGACATGCCCGAGCCATGCCAGTCTACGAGTTCCTCGCGCGCACGCTCGAGCACCGCCAGCGGCAATACCGCCGGCCCCGCACCGAAATTGAACAATCTTGTCATCAGGGTTTCACCTTCAGGAATTTTGCTGCAGATCTTTCGCGCCTTCGTCGCCTTCGGACTCGGCCACCTTTTCTACTCCGACCAGCTTCTCGCCCTCGCCCAGCTCGATCAGGCGCACACCGAGCGTGTTGCGGCCAACCACCGAAATCTCGCTGACGCGCGTGCGGATCAACGTGCCGCCATCGGTAATGAGCATCACCTCGTCATCGGCGCGCACCAGGGTCGCACCCACTACCGGGCCGTTGCGCTCGCTCACCTGGATGGAAATCACGCCCTGGCCGCCGCGACCATGCCTGGGATACTCGGACAGCGGCGTGCGTTTGCCGTAACCCCGGACCGTCGCCGTCAGGACCTCGGCCTCGGCCGCACCCGCGATGATCAGCGACACGACCGCCTGCCCTTCCGGTAGCGCAATGCCACGCACGCCGCGTGCCGCGCGACCCATGGTCCGCACATCCGCCTCGCCGAAGCGTATGACCTTGCCAGCGGTACTGAACAGCAGGATGTCGCAGCTTCCGTCCGTCAGACCGACTCCGATCAGGCAGTTGCCATCGACCAGTTCGACCGCGATGATGCCGCTCGCACGCGGCCGGGAGAATTCGCTGAGCGCCGTCTTCTTCACGGTTCCGTCGGAGGTGGCCATGAAAACGGTCTTGCCCTCCTCGAACGTCCGCACCGGGAGAATGGCATTGATGCGTTCGCCGTCTTCCAGCGGCAGCAGGTTGACAATGGGCCTGCCTCGCGCCCCGCGCCCGGCCTGCGGAATCTCGTATACCTTGAGCCAGTAGACCTTGCCGCGGTTGGAGAAACACAGGATCGTGTCGTGGGTGTTGGCTATGAAAAGCTTGTCGACGAAATCCTCTTCTTTCATCGAAGTTGCGGACTTGCCGCGTCCGCCACGGCGCTGGGCGCGGTAATCGTCGAGCGGTTGGGCTTTCACGTACCCGGCATGCGACAGCGTGACCACGACATCCTCTTCGGCGATCAGGTCCTCGAGGCTGAGCGCCACCTGACTCTCCTGGATCTCGGTGCGCCGCTTGTCCCCATACTCCGCGCGCAGCACGCTGAGTTCCTCGCGGATAACGCGCATAAGCCGCTCGTGGCTCTGCAGGATATCCAGCAGATCCCGGATTTTTTCCAGGATCTCCTCGTACTCGCTGCGAATCTTTTCGCGCTCTAGCCCGGTCAGCCGGTGCAGACGCAGATCGAGGATCGCCTGCGCCTGGATTTCCGTCAGACGGTAGCCGTCCGGACCTAGTCCGTAGATGGCTTCCAGCCCGGCGGGCCGCGAAATGGAGCTGTCGGCGCGCTCCAGCATGCTGCCGACAATCTTCGCCGGCCACGTCCGCTGCATGAGCCCGAGCTTGGCCGTGGCCGGATCGCCCGCGGCCCTGATCAGGGCGATCACGGCGTCGATGTTCTCCAGCGCAACCGCCAGGCCCTCCAGGATATGGGCGCGCTCGCGCGACTTGCGCAGATCGAAGAGCGTGCGGCGCGTGACCACTTCGCGGCGATGGCGTACAAACGCCTCGATGATCTCCTTCAGGTTGAGCACACGCGGCTGGCCGCCGTCGAGCGCCACCATGTTGATGCCGAATACGCTCTGCAGCGCCGTGTGCTGATAGAGATTGTTCAGCACCACGTCGGCCACCTCGCCGCGCTTGAGCTCGATCACCATGCGCATTCCGGACTTGTCCGACTCGTCGCGCAGCTCCGAAATGCCTTCCAGCTTGCCCTCCTTGACGAGCTCGGCGATCTTTTCCAGGAGCCGGGCCTTGTTTACCTGGTAGGGAAGCTCGGTCACGATGATCGCCTGGCGGCCACGCTTCTCGTCGGTCTCGATCGACACACGCGCACGCACGTAGATCTTGCCGCGTCCAGTGCGATAGGCCTCGCGGATTCCGGCGCTGCCGTTGATGATCGCGGCCGTCGGAAAA
>JAJYBQ010000031.1 GCA_021778935.1 Pseudomonadota bacterium
TAACCCCGGACAAGGAAACGATCAAAATGAAACGATTGAAGAAGTGGCTTGCATGGGTCGCTGCGGCGACCGTGCTGGGAGTGGCCGGGTTGGCGCCGGCCTGGGCAGACAATGGGCCTTCCTCGCCACCGGCGGCCACGGCCACCGCGGCGGCACCGACCGCTGCTGCCGCGGCGGCGCCCGCGCCCGCAGCAGCAGCGCCGACTCCGAACAAGGGCGACGTGGCATGGATGCTGACCTCGACCGCCCTGGTTCTCTTGATGTCGGTGCCGGCGTTGGCACTTTTTTACGGCGGCCTGGTGCGGACCAAGAACATGCTCTCGGTCCTGATGCAGGTGCTGGTGGTCTTTTCCCTCATCACGGTGCTCTGGTGCGTGTACGGCTATAGTCTCGCGTTCACGGAGGGAAGCGGCAGTCTCGCGCCGTACATCGGGGGATTCAGCCGCCTGTTCCTGAACGGCACGTTCGATCCGGCGACCGGCAACTTCTCGATGGCATCGACCTTCGACAAGGCCACGCCGCTGCCCGAACTGGTCTACGTCGGGTTCCAGGCGACGTTCGCGGCGATCACCTGCTGCCTGCTTCTGGGTGCGATCGTCGAGCGGATCAAGTTCTCCGCCGTGTTGATCGCAGTCACGATCTGGTTCACGCTGAGCTACCTGCCGATCGCGCACATGGTGTGGTTCTTCGAAGGCCCCGACGCATATACCACCGCCAAGGTGGCCGACGCCATGAACGCCAAGGCCGGCCTGCTCTGGCAGTGGGGTGCTCTGGACTTCGCGGGGGGGACGGTGGTGCACATCAACTCCGGGGTTGCGGGCCTGGTCGCCGCCATCCTGCTCGGCAAGCGGATCGGCCTGGGCAAGGAGTCGATGGCCCCGCACAGCCTCACCATGACGATGATCGGTGCGTCGCTGCTGTGGTTCGGGTGGTTCGGCTTCAACGCCGGCTCCGCGCTCGAAGCGAACGGGTCGGCCGCGCTGGCGTTCATGAACACCTACCTCGCGACCGCCCTGGCCGTGCTGTCGTGGATGTTTGCCGAGTGGATGATCAAGGGCAAGCCGTCGATGCTCGGCGCCGCCTCCGGCGCCGTGGCGGGTCTGGTCGCGATCACGCCTGCCGCCGGAAACGTCGGCATCCCCGGCGCGTTCGTGATCGGTCTGGTCGTCGGGCCGCTGTGCTTCTGGGGCGTCACCGGCCTCAAGCGCATGATCGGCGTCGATGACGCGCTCGACGTGTTCGGTGTGCACGCGCTGGGCGGGATCGCCGGCGCGTTGCTCACGGGCATCTTCAACGACCCCAGTCTGGGTGGCCCGGGCTCCGTGCAGGATTGGGTCACCATGAAGACCGGCTACCCCGGCATCCTGGCCCAGTTGCTCATCCAGGCCAAGGCCGTAGGGTTGACGGTCGTGTGGACTGCGGTGGTGTCGTTCATCTCCTTCAAGGTCGCCGATCTGCTCGTAGGCATCCGCGTGAAGGAAGAGGAAGAGCGCGAAGGTCTCGACACCTCGTACCACGGCGAAACCGCGTACCACTACTAGGAAGTTTGCGCGGCGGAAGGAGTACTCCCTCTCCCGTGTGCGGGAGAGGGAGGCGGTGGGGATGCTTGCGTAGAACGGTGTTTGACGATGTGGGCCGTCAGTCCGGGAGCGGATTGGCGGCCCGTTTCCTTTGGCGTACGGGAATCTGGGTGGAAATCCGCGCCGTCCGCGCCACGGCGAACACTCCGCTCATGCCGCTGCCGAGGACGTCCTGTAAGGTGTGTCGGTCCAGGGTCGCCATGAAGTTGCGCCGCGCATCGGCAAGAACGGACTTGAGTGTGCAGGCGGGAAGAAGCGGACAGTCCTGGTGCTCGGCATTGAAGCATTCGACGATGTCGAGGCGATCTTCCATGTGGCGGACCACGTCGCCGATGTTGATCAGCTTAGGGGCGCGCGACAGGTGCATCCCACCGCCCTTCCCGCGCAGGGTCTCGATATATCCCGCCGTCGACAGGCGGTTGACGACCTTCATCAGGTGGTTTTCCGAGATGCCATAGCTCTCTGCGATTTCCGAGATCGTGCACAGGCGCTCGGGGTGGGCGCCCAGGTACACCAGCACGCGAAGAGAGTAGTCCGTGAATCTCGTAAGTTGCATGCGCGGAGCCTAGCAGGATTTCCCTGGTTTGCCGCCCCTTCCGACGGGGCGGTCGCCGGAGCCCGACGCCCTGAATTCCAATGGACGCTTTGCGCATCGCGAGCGCCGCGCGCTTTGCCGGGTGGAGCGCCGACCGAGGTCGAGTTGGTGGAAAATGCCGGAATCATTCGGATGCAACTGGACAGGGGCATGGATTCTTCCCGTTTTTCCGCACTGGCGGGCGCGGTTTTTGGATTCGTGGGCGTTGCTGCCGGAGCGATCGGCGCCCACGCACTGCGGGCTCGGCTGGCGCCGGGCATGATGACGGTGTACCAAACCGCGGCGCACTACCAGATGGTCCATGCGCTCGCGCTGCTGTTCGTTTCGTCGGCGCAGCAGCGCTGGCCTGGACGTGCAGCACGGATCGCCGCCGGCTGCTTCGTTGCCGGCATCCTGTTGTTCAGCGGCAGCCTCTACGCGCTGGCGCTGGGGGCTCCGCACATCGTCGGGTTCGCCACCCCGTTCGGGGGACTGTGCTTCCTGTCGGGTTGGGTTGCCACGGCGGTCGCGGCGGTCGGCGGGACGGGGCGGCACGTAGCGGGCGGATAGCCGGCGCCGCCCGGCTCCGTGCCCGATTTGGTTCGGATCGCGCCGGGACTGGCGATCCGCGCGCTGCGCCGGGGCTTTGAACTCTTGAACTCATCGGTGCGGCGCGAGCCGCTGCACCAGTTCGACGCCACCTTCCCGAAACAACACCCTTACCGGAACGCCAGGCACCAAGCGATCCGTCCGGGTGACCGCGTATTCCCCGGGCTCCGGTGCGCGCGACGGCGTCCTGTGCTGACGGTAGACGCTAAAGCTGGGGACGGTGATGTTCCATTGCACGACCGGTCCCGGCAAGGTCGCGGCAATTTCGCCGGCGTGTTTGGTCGGGCCGCTCAGCAGGTTGCCGAGCCACGGAAGGAACGCGAATCCGAGCGACCCGGTGAGGAGGAGACTCATCCCGGCGGCCCGCCAGGCGGGCGCGATTCCGCGCCGCGTTGCGACCAGGATGCCCGCGACCGCAGCAACCCCGGTGATCCAGTAATAGGTTCCGGCCGCAGTTGACCAGGCACGCTGGGTCTGCGCGGCATAAAAGTCGGGATCGGCATGCGCCCGCGCGTCGGCAAACCACTGCGTGATGGCAGGTGCCGCCGGCAGCAGGAGCAGCAGCGCACCCGGGAGTACCAGCAGCCCGGCGGCTCCTCGGGTTTCGATGCGTCGCCCGGCAAGCAGAAATACCGGCGTCATGCCGTAGAGCAGGTAGTGCGGCAGCTTGGTTCCGGAAAGCGAAAAAAAGACGAAGACGAATCCGAACCACATCCAGAGGAATCGCGGCAGGTCGCCCTGCCAGTCCTGGCGCAGCGGCCGCACGGTGCGCCAGAGCAGCCCGCTCCAGGGCGCCAGCAGCAGCGGTAGCACGATGAGGTAATAGAAAGGGCTGCCGGCGTGGCCCTCGAGCGTTCCGCCGAATCGCTGCAGGTTGTGGTGGATGAGGAATCCTTGGACGAAATCCCATCCGTGGATGACGAGCTGCGCGACATACCATGGAGCGGCAATGGCAAGCAGGATCGTCCAGCCGAGCGGATCCCCGGCCGCACGCGCGGCGTCGCGCCACCGCCCGGAAACGGTGCAGTACAGGATCCCGACCGCGGCGGGAATCAGGATGGCGATCGGTCCTTTGGTCAGCACGCCGAGTGCGATCCAGGTGTACCCGCGGAGCAGCGCCGCGCGGTGTTGTCCTTCCAGGTAGCGCCAGAGGTCGAACATCGTGGCGGCAAGCAGTGCGTTGAGCAGGGCGTCCGCCGTGGCGGCATGGGCCATTGCCGTCACGCCAAGGCTGGTGAACGCGATCGTCGCGGCGGCGAAGGCGCTGCGAATCCCCAGGCGGGGTGCGCCGAAGCGGAGGATCGCGGCAACCCAAGCCAGCCCCGCGAGGCCGGACGGCAGACGCAGGGAAAATTCGTTCAGACCGAATGCCTTTACGCTCAACGCCTGCAGCCAATAAATCAGAATCGGCTTGTCGTAGCGGGGAAGGCCGTTCAGTGTGGTCGAGATCCAGTCGCCGCTGTGCAGGATTTCCCGCGTCGCCTCGGAAAATGCGCCCTCATCGATATCGAAGAGCGGATAGCGGCCCAGGGTCGGCAGCAGGAGTATGGCGCACACGGCGAGAAAGAAGATCGCGGCGACGGCCGGCGGGGGTGCCTTGTCGTTGCGCGCCAACCATCCCGGTGCAAGGCTCATCCGCATCGGGGCCTCCGCGCGCACGCGGATCGCGCGATCGCCCACAGGCCCATCCCGCCCCCGACGGCGACGGCAATCCACTGCAGGGGCTGCGCCAGCGGGTATCCGGTGTCGGTGACCGCAAGCGCCGCGGCGCAAGCCAGCACCGCGATACCGAGCGCGCCCCGGGCTCGGTCGGAATGTGCCGGAAACCGCATCGACGCCCACACCCCGAAACCGCCGGCGACGACTCCGAGCGCGGCGCCCCCCAGGACATCGGACGGCCAGTGCGCCCCGACCATGACGCGGGAGGATGCCGCAACCAACGCCACGCCGAGCGTGGCGCTGCCCAGGGCGGGGCGGGTCCGGATGGGGCGGTATGCGAGGATCAGCACGGTGGCGACGAGGAAGATCGTGATCGAATGCCCGGATGGAAAAGAATTGTGGCCCGCCAAGGCCTGTCCCTCGATGTGAATGTGTTTCGCGCCAAGCGCCGCTGCGGGCCGCGCGCGGCCGAAGACGGTCTTGCCGCCCCAGGAGAGCAGGCCGGCCAGCGGCGCCGCCAGAATCCCGGCCGCGAGCACCCGCGGGTCCGACGCCAGGAACGGGGCCAGCAGCATCACTGCGACCAACCCGTGTCCGAGAATGGTCAGGTCGCTGGGCAGCCCCCGCGGGAGATCACGCGCGGCAAATCCGTTGATCGCGGCAAAGAGCGGATGGTCGAGCCCGCCGTTTGCCAGCGCGAGCGCGGCCAGAGCACTGAGTACGGCAAACGCCGCGACCAGGACAGGGGTGCGCAGGTCGGATTGGGGGGAAGTGGACGACATCGGCGCGGCGATTCTATCGTTCGCGTCCGGTTCCCGGTGGCCATACAGGGTATTGTGTGCAAATCGGGATTCGTCCCATATATTGTGGGTGACGGGCGCTGGCGGTTCGGAGTTCGCGCGATCATGTCGCGGTCACGGCCGAGAAAAATGGTCGCGCGAAACATACTGTCCGCTCGGAAAACGCTTGCGTCTCTTGGCGATTCGCATAGTATTGCGGTCACGAAACGGGGCCCGTTCCTTGCGGCTCCGCAACCGGCAGGACGCGATTGCCGTCCGCGCCGCCGCCCCGAACGCTTTTGCAAAATCTATAGGAGATCGTCGATGGCTACTGCCAAGAAGGCCGCGAAAAAAGCTGTGAAGAAAGCCGTGAGCAAAGCTCCGGCCAAGAAGGTCGCGGCGAAGAAGGCGCCAACGAAAAGTGCGGCCGTGAAGAAGTCCCCGGCCAAGAAGGTCGCGGCGAAGAAGGCAGTGCGCACGCCGAATGCGGCGTTCATGAAGCCGTTGACGCCGGTCGGTCCGCTGGCGGCGGTGATCGGCGCTACGCCGATGCCGCGCACCGAGGTCACCAGCAAGGTCTGGGTGTATATCAAGAAGAACAAGCTGCAGGATACGGTCAACCGCCGCAACATCAATGCCGACGACAAGCTGCGCGCGTTGTTCGGCGGCAAGTCGCAGGTATCGATGTTCGAGTTGACGAAGTACGTCAGCAAGAATTTGAAGTAACCACCGCGCTCTTCCCCGCGTCGCGGGAATGGGCGGCGGCCGGGGCCGCATGAGCTGTTGGCGCGTCCCGGCCGCTCCGCGCGCGGCGTATCGTCCGCGCGCTTCTCAGTTCTGCGCCCACCGCGAATGGCGGGGCAGGGACGCCTGCAGAAAGGCCATCTGGTCCGCGAGGATGCGCCGGTTGCTCAGAATGAACCCTTCGTTGCGGCTGACGGCGTACGGCACATAGAGAAGCGGCATGTTGGCCTCTTCCGGTGTGCGGTTTCCCTTGCGCGTGTTGCAAGGCCGGCATGCGGTCACGACGTTGGTCCACTCGCTCCGTCCGCCGCGAGAGAGCGGGACGATGTGTTCCACGGTGAGTTCGGTTTCCGCAAATGCGGCCCCGCAGTACCCGCAGATATGGCGGTCGCGTGCGAACAGGCGGTGCTTGCTCAGGGCGACCCGATAGCCGCCCGCCGGGCTGCGGCAGCGGCCGCGGATCATGACGATCGAGCTTGCGTGGAGGGTGGACGGCGTCCCTAGGGATTTCTGGATTCCACCGTTCATGGCGAACACGGCATCGCCCAGGTCGTTCACGACTTTTCCGGAGGCGTAGTATCGGGCGGCGCGAGGGAGCTCAGCCCATCGCACCGGTTGTCCGTGGGAGTCGACGATCAGGATGCGGGGGGTGGCCCCAAGTCGGCGCATGTGTGCAGTGTGCCACTTTGCGGCAGGATTGGGAACGGGAGGCGGATGGCCAACAACGAGCGACAGACGGGCGGCGGCGCCCGGGAGACGGAACTCAAGCTGGCCCTGCGCGCCGAGGATGTCGAGCCGTTGCGTGCCCGGCTCGACCGGCTGGCGGCTTCGCGACGGGATCTGGTCGACAGCACATATTTCGACACGCCGGATCTGAAACTGGCGCGCAATCGCGCGGCCTTGCGGCTGCGTCGCATCGGAACCGGAAAACGGGTGCGCTGGGTGCAGACGCTCAAGACGGAGGGAGAGGGCGGCGATGCCGGGTTGTCCTCTCGGGGCGAGTGGGAGTCCCCGTTGCCCGGTGCCGCGCTCGACCTGTCGCGTTTCGCCGGAACCCCGCTGCCCCGCATACTCGGGGCGGATGGTGCGGGGGATGGCCTGCGCGCGACGTTCCGTACCGTATTCGCCCGCACGGTTTGGGATGTATCGGCGCACGGCGCGCACATCGAGGTCGCACTGGATGTCGGCGAAATCCGCGCCGGAACGCGGCGCGCGCCCATCCTGGAGGCGGAGTTGGAGCTGCGCTCGGGGCCGTCGACTGCCTTGACGTCCCTGGCGCTCGACCTGGCGGGGGCGACGCGCCGGAAGGAGAAGGCGGACTTGCGGTTGATGCCGTACGGCGACTCCAAGGCCGCCCGGGGGGTTCGCCTGGCGATGGGCGTGGCGGCAGGTCCCACTCCGGCAAGTCGGGCGATTGCAGGTGCCGGGAACATCAACGGTCGGGACGGCGTCGATGCGGTGTGCCGGAAACTGGTCGGTGCTGCGCTCACTGTCGTGTTGGCCAATGCGGACGGGGCATCGGTGTCGGATGATCCGGAGTATGTGCATCAGGCGCGGGTTGCGCTGCGCCGCATGCAAGCGGTCGTCGAGGTTCTGGCGAGCGCATCGGACGGCGGGTGGGCAGAGATCGGGCTTACCCGGGAGCCGGTTCGGGAGATGCGCCGATGGGCGCGGTGCTTCGGTGCGGCACGGGATTGGGATGTCTTCTGTTCCGAAACCTTGCCGGACTTACGCGCATATGGCCGCGACGCCGGGGCGTCGGCCGCCCTGCCCGATGCGGGGATCTCCCGACCTTGGCAGGGCGTGCTCCGACGTGCGCACAGCAAGTGCGAAGATGCCCGGAGCCGGATGCGCGCGGAGATCGCCGGCCCGGAGTTTGCGCGCTGGGCGCTGGAACTCATCCATTGGAGCGCGGCGCAGCCGCGCGATTCCGCGCCGCTGCGGGTGGTTGCTCCGGCGGCGGTCGGCGGATTGCTGCGTCGTCTCGCCAAGCGGGGAGAGCGGTTTTCCCGCTTGTCGGAAACGGAGCGACATACGTTGCGGATTGCGGCAAAACGCTTGCGCTACGTACTGGAAGCGGCGCACACCGCTTTTCCGAAAAAGGCCGCGCGCGACACGATGCACGCCTTGGAGCGGTTTCAGGACGCGGCAGGACGCGGTGTCGATGCGATCGTTGCGCAGAAGGCCATTGCGCGGCTTACGCGCTCGATCGCGGTGCGGGCGGAGGCCCGGAAGTGGGGGCGCGCGCGGCAACGCGACGCGACGCGCCAGGCGGCGCATTGGTTGCGGCGGCTTGCCGATCCGCCGATCCGTCCTCGTTCGTGAAATACTGCGCCGTAATACTGTGTTCGACCGGAATTTTCGACCGCGCCCCGGAGGAACGATCATGCCTTTGTACCAATCGCCCATTCGCGACCAGCACTTTGTCATCCACGAACTCCTCGGCGCGGTGGATGCGCTGCGCGCGATGCCGCGGTATGCCGAACTGGACGCCGCGACGGTCGACCAGATCCTCGAAGAGGGCGGGCGGTTTTCGGAGGAGGTGCTGCTGCCGTTGAACCGTAAGGGCGACGAACAGGGGTGCGCCTACGATCCGGCAACGCACGGTGTCCGAACGCCCGATGGCTTTGTGGCGGCGTTCGCGCAGTTTCGCGACGCGGGTTGGCAGGGCCTGACGGCCGATGCGGAATACGGCGGGCAAGGACTGCCGCAATTGCTTCAGGTTGCGTTCGATGAAACGCGCTGTGCAGCCAATCAGTCGTGGACGATGTACTCGGGGCTCACCATGGGTGCCTACGAGTGCATCCTGCGCAACGGCGACACGACCCAGAAGGCACTCTATTTGCCGAAGCTCGCTTCGGCGCAGTGGACGGGAACGATGTGCCTCACCGAGTCGCACTGTGGGACGGACCTGGGGCTGTTGCGGACCAAGGCTGTGCCCGATCCCGAGGGCGGCTTCCGGATTACCGGGGAGAAGATCTTCATTTCGGGCGGTGAGCACGACCTGGCCGAGAACATCGTGCACCTCGTGCTGGCGCGCCTGCCCGATGCGCCGGCCGGAACCCACGGTATCTCATTGTTCATCGTGCCGAAGTTTGTGCCCGACGGGGTGGGGGGCGACGCGCGTTGCGGTGCGCGCAACGGTTTGTACTGCGGGGGCCTCGAACACAAAATGGGGATCCACGGCAACGCCACCTGCCAGATACAACTGGAAGACGCAAAAGGCTGGTTGCTGGGCGAAGCCAACAAGGGGCTCGCCGCCATGTTCGTGATGATGAACGGCGCGCGCCTGTATGTCGGCATTCAAGGACTGGGACTTGCGGAATTTTCCTATCAGAATGCCGCCGCGTACGCCAAGGACCGGCTCCAGGGACGATCGCTTTCGGGCCCAAAGGCGCCGGATCGCCCGGCGGATCCGATCGTCGTGCACCCCGACGTGCGGCGCATGCTGCTCACCGCCCGGGCGTACGCGGAAGGCGGACGTGCGCTGGCGTACTGGGTCGCGCTCATGTCCGATGCGCAGCATCACCATCCGGATGCCGAGCAGCGCCGATTCGGTGCCGACATGACGGCGCTCATGACCCCGATCGTGAAGGCGTTCCTGACCGACAACGGGTTCCACTGCGCTTCCGAGTGTCTGCAGGTGTTCGGCGGCCATGGTTACATCCGCGAATGGGGCATCGAGCAGACCCTGCGGGACGCGCGCATCAACATGATCTACGAGGGCACCAACACCATCCAGGCCCTCGACCTGCTCGGCCGCAAGGTGCTGCTGGACGGCGGCGCGCGGTTGCGCGCGTTCGGCGGGCTGGTCCGGCAGTTCGTCGAAGAGCACGGCACGTCCGTGGCGATGAACGAGTTCGTCACGCCCCTGGCGGATATCGCGGCCAAGGTGGAGAAGCTGTTGCTGGAACTCGGCCTCAAGACGGCGGGCAACAAGGAGGAGATGGGGGCCGCGGCCGTCGACACCCTGCGCGTGGTCGGCCACCTCGTGTTCGCCTACTTTTGGGCGCGGATGGCCGAGCGCGCACTCGCCCGCATCCGGTCGGACGGCGCCCAGGTCGACCCGTTCTATCCGGCGAAGCTCGCGACGGCGCGGTTCTATTTCCAGCGCCTGCTGCCCGAGACCGCGTTTCACATTCGTGCCGCGCGCTCGGGCGCCGGCAACCTGATGGACTTCGCACCGGACTGGTTCTGAGGAGACGGATCGTCGCGCCTTCGGGAGGCAGGCCGTTGCCGAATGCGGTGCGTTGGATCGGATGATGTTTTTATCCCATCTCCCCCAGGGCGGGGAGAGGGCCGGGGTGGGGGGAGCAATGCAAGACATTCGAATTCGGAAGGTGGCGGTCCTCGGTGCCGGGGTCATGGGGGCGCAGATCGCTGCGCACTGCGTCAATGCCCGGGTGCCGGCGCTGCTCTTCGATCTGCCGGACGAGCGCGGCGGCGACCGCAGCGGGACGGTGCGGCGGGCGATCGAGGGCCTGCAGCGGATCAGTCCCGCGCCGCTGGGCGTCCCCGAGGACGCGCAGTTCCTGGTGGCGGCCAACTACGCCGAGGATCTCG
Source organism: Pseudomonadota bacterium (assembly GCA_021778935.1). The sequence continues at coordinate 10,509 of JAJYBQ010000031.1, forward strand.
CCGCGCTGCGCGACTGCGACCTGGTGATCGAGGCGATCGCGGAGCGCCTGGACTGGAAGCGTGCGCTGTATGAAAAAATCGCCCCCCATCTGGCGCCGCACGCGATCCTCGCATCCAACACGTCCGGACTCTCGATCGCCCGGTTGTCCGACGGATTGTCCGACGATTTGCGTGCGCGGTTCTGCGGCGTGCATTTCTTCAATCCGCCGCGCTACATGCATCTGGTCGAGCTGATTCCGGACGTGGTGACGGATGCCAAGATATTGGACCAGCTTGAAACCTTTCTCACCGCGGTCCTGGGGAAGGGCGTCATCCGCGCCTGCGATACCCCCAATTTCGTCGCCAACCGGATCGGCGTGTTCAGCGTGCTGTCGACGATGCATGAGGCTGGGAAGGCGGGCCTGCCGTTCGATGTGGTCGACGATCTCACCGGGACCCGCATCGGGCGCGCCAAGAGCGCGACATTCCGTACCGCGGACGTCGTCGGACTCGATACGCTGGCGCACGTCATCGGCACCATGCGGGACAACCTGGGTCCCGCGGACGACCCGTTCGCGCCCCATTTCGCCCTGCCGGCGGCCTTGCAGACCCTGCTCGATCGGGGCGCCCTGGGACAGAAGAACGGGGCGGGCTTCTTTCGCAAGGAGGGCCGCGCGATCCGGGTGTTCGATCCGCAGCGCGGCGATTATGTCGATGGCGGCCGCAAGGCCGAGGAACTGATCGGGCGCATCTGCCGCAAGCCGTTCGCGGAGCGCCTTGGGCTGCTGCGGGAGACGGATCATCCGCAGGCGCGCTTCCTGTGGGCGATCTTCCGCGACGTCTTCCACTACGCGGCGCTTCACCTCGCGCGGATCGCCGATTCAGCGCGCGAAGTGGACCTTGCCATGCGCTGGGGGTTCGTGTGGGATCTCGGGCCGTTCGAGATCTGGCAGGAGGCGGGCTGGACCCGCGTCGCGGAGTGGATCCGCGCGGATATCGATGCCGGCGAGGCGATGTGCGGCGCACCCCTGCCGGCGTGGGTTTTCGACGGTCCGGTGGCCGACGCGCAGGCGGTGCATACGCCGGAGGGTTCATGGAGCCCGGCGCAAGAGGCGTTCGTCGCCCGCGACGAACTGCCGGTCCATCGCCGGCAGCTTTTCCGTCCCACGGTTGTGGGCGACGGATCGCCTTCGCCGATGGCGAGCGGAATCACGGAGCATGAGGACGAGTCGTGCCGGATCTGGCGCCTCGAAGGGGGCATGCCTGCCGAAGTGCTGGTGTTCTCGATCAAGACCAAGGTGCATGCAATGGGGCCCGGCGTCGTCGCTGGCCTGACCAGGGCGGTGGCGTTGGCGGAGGCGCGCTATCGCGGGCTGGTGATCTGGTCACCCGACGAGCCGTTCTCCGCCGGTGCCGACCTTCAGGGCATGCTGCCGGCTTTTTTGCGTGGCGGCCCGCCGGCGATCGGCGAACTGGAGCGGCAGATGCAGGAGGCGTTTCTGCGCGTCAAGTATGCGCAGGTGCCGGTCGTCGGGGCGGTGCGCGGCATGGCGCTGGGCGGCGGGTGCGAGTTGCTGCTGCATTGCGCCAAGCGCGTGGCCGCGTTCGAGTCGTACCTCGGCCTGGTCGAGGTCGGAGTCGGGCTTGTTCCCGGCGCCGGCGGCTTGAAGGAGGGGGCGATGCGCGCCGCCGCCGCGGCATCGGCGGTGGGGAGCGCGGATCTGCTGCCGTTCCTGCGCAACTGGTTCGAGAACGTGGCGACGGCGAAGGTCGCGACGTCCGCATATGAGGCTCGCCGGATGGGCTACCTCCTGCCGTCCGATACCGTGGTGTTCCATCCGCAGGAATTGCTGTGGACGGCGATCTTTGAGGCGTTTACCCTGCACGCCACGGGGTATCGGCCGCCGTTGCGCGGGCGGCGGTTCGCCGCCGCGGGCCGTTCGGCGCTGGCAACCCTGAAGGCATTCGCGGCGAATCTGCGCGAGGGCGGTTTCGCGAGCGGGCACGATTACCACCTTGCCGCGCAGATCGCGGAAGTGCTGTGCGGCGGCGACGTCGACGCGGGCGTTCCGGTCGACGAGGACTGGCTCCTCGAACAGGAGCGCAGGCACTTCGTTCCGTTGCTCGCGCATCCCAAGACGCAGGAGCGGTTGATGGGCTTCCTGCAGACCGGCAAGCCGGTGCGGAATTAGGGAGAATTCGATGAATCGGCATATCCAGGACGTCTACATCGTCGCCGCGACCCGCACGCCCATCGGCAAGGCGCCGCGCGGCGCGCTGCGCAACACGCGCCCCGACGATCTGCTGGTCGCTGCGATCCGCGGAGCGCTTGCCGCCGTGCCGGGGTTGGATCCCGCGGCCGTCGAGGATGCCCTGATCGGTTGCGCCATGCCGGAGGCGGAGCAGGGATTGAACGTCGCTCGCACTGCGGTGTTGTACGCCGGCCTGCCCAAGTCGACGGCGGGATGCACCGTCAACCGCTTTTGCGCGTCCGGACTCAATGCGGTGGCGATGGCTGCGGATCGCATCCGGGTGGGCGAAGCCGACATCGTTCTGGCGGGCGGCGTCGAGTCCATGAGCATGGTGCCGATGGGCGGCAACAAGCCCTCCTACAACCCGCGCCTGTTCGAGGACGACAATCTGGGCATCGCCTTCGGCATGGGCTTGACGGCCGAGCGGGTGGCCGCGCAGTGGAAGGTCGCCCGCGAGGCGCAGGACCGGTTCGCCCTGACTTCGCATGAGCGCGCCATCATGGCGCAGAAGCGCGGCGAATTTCGGGACGAAATCACACCGCTCGACGTGATCGATCGAGTGCCCGAGTTCGCAACCGGGGAGGTGGCGCGGCGTCATCGCCGTCTGGACGCGGATGAGGGGCCGCGCGCCGATACCAGTCTGGAGGCGCTTTCCCGCCTGAAGCCGGCATTTGCCGCCCAGGGCAGCGTGACGGCAGGAAACAGTTCGCAGATGTCCGACGGCGCGGCGGCGCTGGTCCTCGCAAGCGATTCGGCGTTGCGCCGCTTCAACCTCACGCCGTTGGCGCGATTCCTTTCCTTTTCGGTGCGCGGCGTGCCGCCGGAGATCATGGGCATCGGCCCTGTGGAGGCGATTCCTGCCGCACTGCGTGCCGCCGGGCTGCGGCAGGGCGACCTGGAATGGATCGAGCTCAATGAAGCGTTTGCCGCGCAGTCGATTGCGGTGATGCAAACGCTCGAACTGGATGCGGAGCGGGTCAATCCCTTGGGCGGGGCGATCGCCCTAGGCCACCCGTTGGGTGCGACGGGGGCGGTCCGCGCTGCCACCCTGGTGCACGGATTGCGCCGCCGGAACCTGCGCTACGGCATGGTGACGATGTGTGTCGGCACGGGGATGGGGGCGGCGGGCATCTTCGAGCGGCTGTGATCAAGCCGGCGTCATTGTAAGATCGAGGGTTTCCCTTTTTCCGTTGCGGATGTTCCCGAATGAAAGAGTCCGGCTTCATGACGACTGCGCCCGACGGGGCCGAATCCAGGTCCGACGCCGGCAACGGGTTGGACCCGATGCGGGAGGACATCCGTTTCCTCGGCCGGATCCTCGGCGACGTGATCCGCGAGCAGGCGGGCCAGGAGATCTTCGATCTGGTGGAGACCGTGCGTCGGCTTGCCGTCCAGTTTCGCCGGGGCACAGACCCCGACGCCGGCGCGCAGATGAGCCGCCTGCTCAACCGGCTCACCCCGATCCAGACCAACTCGGTGGTGCGTGCGTTCAGCTATTTCTCGCACCTGGCGAACATCGCGGAAGATCTGCACTCGATTCGCACCCAGCGGGCGCGGGAGCTGGCGCAGGAGCCCGCCGAACGCGGCAGTATCGACTATGCCCTCACACGGCTCGATGGGGCGGGGGTGTCCGAGGA
>JAJYBQ010000279.1 GCA_021778935.1 Pseudomonadota bacterium
ATTGAGATGAACGGCGTCGTCAGCGAAGTGCTGCCGGATGCCCGTTTTCGGGTCACGTTGGACAACGGGCACCAGATCATCGCCTACTCCGCCGGCAAGATGCGCAAGCACCATATCCGCATCCTCGCGGGCGACAAGGTGTCGCTGGAACTTTCGCCGTACGATCTGAGCAAAGGCCGCATCACGTTCCGCCACCTCGAGGGCCGAGGAACCGCCGCGCCGCCGCGGCGCAGGTTCTGACCACGGCAGCGGGAACGCAACGGGTTTCAGGTCGACGCCGGATTCTTCGGCAGCGGGAAGTACACGTACCCAGGCTGGTGCACCCGGGCTTGCGCCCAGCGCGCAGCGTCGTCGGCGGCAGGAGCGTGATCCCACCAGATCGCGCGTCCTTCGAACTGCTTGCGTTCGATCTCGGCGTTCCGGGCCTTCATGTCCCGCAGAAACGTCGTCAGTTCCGATACATAGCCACCCATCTTCTCTCCTGTCCCGTTCGACGCGCGCCTATCGTACCCGCATTCCCGGCTGCGCACCGGCGTGCGGTTCGAGCAAGAACAGTCCGGGGTGCTCCTTCTGGTCTTCGTGACTGGCCGCTAGCACCATCGCCTCGCTGACACCGAACTTCATCTTGCGCGGCGTCAGATTCGCGACGATCACGGTGAGCTTGCCGATCAGCTGCTCGGGCTGGTAGGCCGACTTGATGCCGGCAAAGACGTTGCGGGGGTGCTCTTCGCCCACGTCCACCGTAAGGCGCAGCAGTTTTTCGGCGCCCTCCACCGCCTCGGCATTGATGATGCGCGCGATGCGCAACTCGACACGCGCGAAGTCGTCCATCGAGATCGGCGCGGGACCTGCGGGCCGCGGGGCGGGGGTGCTGCCGTTGGCCGGCAGCGGGGCGCTTGCATTCTCGGGAGAGGACACCTTCGTTTCCTTCGTGGGGTTTGCGTTCGTGGGGTTTGCGCCGGCGGCGTGCGCAATCGCCGGCAGCGTAAACAACGCGTCGACCTGTTGTTCCTCGACTCGCGCCATCAGGTGCCGGTAGGGCGTGATTCGTTCGAGCGGCGCCAGGGCCGATTCCCAGCCCATCGCGCGGCAGCCCAGAAAGACCTCAGCCTGCTCGGCCAAGCGCGGCAGCACCGGCTTGAGCCACAGGCTCAGATACTGGAAGCCGCGCAGGGTGATGGAGCAGATCTCCTGGAGGCGTTGGGCGTTTTCGTCGCCAGCGCCCTCGCGCCCCAGCTGCTTCGCCAGTTCCCAGGGTTTGGCGGCGTCGAAATAGGCGTTGATCTCGTCGGCAAATGCCATGGCAAGCCGGATTGCCTTGCCGAACTCGCGCTCTTCATACGCGGCCGCCACAAGTTCGCCGGTGCCTTGCGCCAAGAACCGCATCTCGAAAAAGACGGGTTCGACGGCCGCAACCCGGCCGTCGAAATGCCGGGTGAGGAACGTCGCCGCCCGGCTGGCGATGTTGACGTACTTGCCGATCAGGTCGCTGTTGACCCGCTGGAGGAAGTCGTCGGGATTGAAGTCGACGTCTTCGACGTGGGCGTTGAGCTTGGCGGCGATGTAGTAGCGCAGCCACTCCGGATTCATGCCGAGGGCGAGATAGCGCAGCGGGTCGATGCCGGTGCCCCGGCTTTTCGACATCTTTTCGCCGCGCACGGTGATGAATCCGTGGACATTCACGCGGTCCGGCACCTTGAACGGCGGGCCGGCGAACTCCAGCATCGCCGGCCAGAACAAGGTGTGGAAATAGATGATGTCCTTGCCGATGAAGTGGATCTGTTCGGTGCGCGGGTTGCGCAGCACCGCTTCGAAGTCCAGTCCACGCCGGGCGCAATACGCCTTGAGCGAGGCGAGGTAGCCGACCGGCGCATCCAGCCAGACGTAAAAGTACTTGCCGGGCGCATCCGGGATCGGGATGCCGAAGTAGGGGGCGTCGCGCGAGATATCCCAGTCGGCCAGCTCCCGTTCGCCGTCAAGCCATTCGCGCGCCTTGTTCGCGACCTCCGGCTGCAGCCGTCCGCCCTGGATCCAGCTGCGCAGGAATTCGCGGCAGCGGCTGTCGGAGAGACGGAAAAAATGATGTTCCGAAAGCCGCAGTTCCGGCCTTGCGCCCGAGAGCGCGGAGCGCGGATGCTGAAGTTCCGTCGGCGCGTAGACCGCGCCACAGATTTCACAGGAGTCGCCGTACTGGTCGGCCGCGCCGCAGCGCGGGCACTCGCCGCGGATGTAGCGGTCCGGCAGGAACATGCCCTTCACCGGATCGTAGAACTGCTCGATGGTGCGGGTGGCGATCAGTTCGTTCGCGCGCAGCCGGCGGTAGATTTCCTGCGACAGTTCGGTGTTTTCCGGTGAGTCGGTGGAGTGCCAGTGGTCGAAAGAGAGCAAGAATCCGTCAAGATATTGCCGGCGTGATGCGGCGATCTCCGCAACATACTGCCGCGGCGTCTTGCCGGCCTTTTCCGCGGCGATCATGATCGGCGCACCGTGCGCGTCGTCAGCGCCGACGAAATGCACGGTCGCGCCCCGCAGCCGCTGGTAGCGGACCCAGATGTCAGCCTGGATGTACTCCATGATGTGGCCGATGTGCAGCGGCCCGTTGGCGTACGGCAGCGCCGTCGTGACGAAGAGTTCTCGATGGGTCATGGATGGCTTATGTGCGCGGCAGCGTCACGCCGCGCTGCCCCTGGTATTTCCCGCCTCGGTCACGGTAGGATGTTTCGCAGACTTCATCGGATTCGATGAATATGACTTGCGCGCAGCCTTCGTTAGCGTAGATCTTGGCCGGCAGCGGCGTCGTGTTGGAAAACTCCAGTGTGACATGCCCCTCCCATTCGGGTTCGAGCGGCGTGACATTGACGATGATCCCGCAGCGCGCATAGGTGCTCTTGCCGAGGCAGATCGTCAGCACGTTGCGCGGAATGCGGAAATACTCGACCGTGCGGGCGAGGGCGAAGGAGTTGGGAGGAATGATGCAC
>JAJYBQ010000280.1 GCA_021778935.1 Pseudomonadota bacterium
TGCCCCGATCCGCGCGGCATGGCGGCGCGGCGGCGCGCCATCAGCTCCGCATTGGTCTTGGCGAGGCGCAAGGTTTCGTGGGGGTCGCGTTTCATCTCATCTCCGCGCAGTGGGCACCTTTCCTGCCGCATTGTAGCGAGGGCGCGCCGCGTCCCCGAGGATGCGGCACCGGGAAACGCCTGTACTACCCGCGTTGCGGGTGTGCAATATGGACCGCCCACAGGCGGGCCAGGTCCGCCGCACCACCGGTACCGCCGACCTGGCGAAGTGTCGCGAGCGCCCTGGCGTCATCGCCCGCCATCCAGTATGCGATGGCAAGGTGCAAGCGCCCATCTTCCGGATGGGCGATACCGCCCTGCCGCAACCCGCGCTCCATCCGCGCCAACCCGGCCGCGGCATTCCCGTTGAGAACATCATTGAATCCGATGTTGAGCAGCGCATCGCCGGTATGGGCCCGACTCGCGTCGACCCTATCCCCCGCACGGTCCCGCCGGTCTTCGGCCACGTCTTTTTTCACCAGTTCCTGCAGGCGCCGTTCCCGCGCGGTGCCCGGGCCCGTACCGAACACGCCATCGGCGACGGCCGAGTCGACGACTTTTTGCGCCTCGGCCGGGAATCCCGCCTGCAGATCCAGTTGCGCCATGGTCATCGCATCCGATTCCCGCGTCAGCAATCCCAGGGCAAGCCGCAACCGCAGCAGGTCCAGGCCGAGACGATCGGGGAACTTCGGATTGCTCTCGATCCGAGCCAACGCCAGGCGCCAGTATTCCTTTTTGGGATACGCGGCAAGCAGCCGGTCGAGCGCATCCGCGGCCTCGGCGCGATTTCCCAGGTGGTCTTCACAGGAGAGCAGCAACTGCAGATGTGCTTCGGACGGCGTGCGCCCCGCCGCGGCATCCGCCGCAAGGAGTTGATGCAGTGCCTGGGCTGCCGGGCCATATTCCTTGCGCAGATAGCGGGAATCGATGGCGACATCCTGCATCGCCGGATCGGGGCCTCCATCCTGCAAGACCCGATCTGCCCACTGCTCGGCCTGACCGTAATTTTTCTCCCGATAGTACGCCCCTGCGAGCGCCCGCATCATCGGTAATCGGTCCGCCGGTGCGAGGAACCCGCTCCCAACCACCGCCGTCAGGGAGGTCGTCAGCATTTTTTCATCCCCGCTGCCGGCGGCGACAAAAGCGCGCACACGCTCGATGAGGAATGATTCGTATGGGCTCAAGCCAGCAACCGCGCTCGCCGCCCGAATCTTGTCCCGCGCCGCGGCAAACTGCCGCTGCTTGGCAAGCTGCTGCGCGGCCCGCAGCGGTTCGCCGACCTGTGCCCGCACGGCCTGCGGCGCCGGCGCGCCGGTTGGCGCCTCTGCAAGGGCCGGCACCCCGACCTGCGTACCGGCGAGCGCCGCCAACAGGACACCGGCGCCAATCCAGATCCAGCGACTCTTCTTATTGCATGAATTGTTCATTGCCCACCAGTCCGATCTTGGTCAACCCCAGGCGCTGCGCCGACGCCAGCACCTCGGCAACGTATTTGTAGGTCGCCAGCTTGTTGGGCCGCAGATGGATTTCCGGCTGATCGGACTGCGCAGCCGCGGCCTGCAGCAACGCATCCAGCGATATCCGATCCGCCACCGGCTGACCGTTCCAATAGATCGTGCCATCAAAATCGACATCGACATTGATCACCACCGGCGGCTTGGGCGGCGGCGGGGGCGTCCCGACCGGCATATCGAGGTTGACCGAGTGCAGCTGCACGGGAATCGTGATGATCAACATGATGAGCAGCACCAGCATCACGTCGATGAGCGGCGTGGTGTTGATGTCGACCATCACGTCCTGATCGTCGCTGCCGCTGCCGCCAAGGTGCATCGCCATCTTCGCCTAGCCTCCATTCGCCGGCGGCTGGATCACGAACCCCACCTTGGCGATACCTGCGCGCTGACAATCCAGCACTACCTTGCCGATCCCTTCGTAGCGCGCGTTCATGTCGCCGCGAATCTGTACGTCAGGCTGGGGAACCTTCACCGCCGCCGCCTTCAGGCGAGCGAGCAAAGCGTCGCTGTCGGCCAGCCGTTCCGCCCCCCAAAACACGTTATCGGCACGGTCGACCGTAATCGTCACCGTCTGCGGCTTGATCTGGCGCGGTTGGTTCCGCTCCTTGGGCAGATTGACCGGGATGGTATGAACGACGACCGGAATGGTGATCAGGAAAATGATCAGCAATACCAGCATCACGTCAACGAGCGGCGTGGTGTTGATTGCGGAGACGACGTCGTCGCCGTCCGACCCGCCTTGCACGAGATTTATCGCCATGCCACAACCCTGTCCGGACGGGCGCGCAACGAAACCGGGCGAAACAAGATCACACGGCCTTCCCGGGTCCGCCCAGCAACGTCAGATGAAGGTCCGCACTGAATGCCCGTATCCGCTCGAGCGCAACCTTGTTCCGGCGCACGAGAAGGTTATATCCCAGGACCGCGGGAACCGCGACCAGCAAGCCGAACGCCGTCATGATCAGCGCCTCACCCACCGGCCCAGCCACCTTGTCGATCGACGCCTGCCCGGCGATCCCGATTGCGGTCAGCGCATGGTAGATCCCCCACACCGTCCCGAACAGCCCAACGAACGGGGCTGTCGATCCCACCGTCGCGAGAAACGCCAAGCCATCCTGCAGCCGATTCTGCACGTTCATCACCGCCCGGTCGATGGAAAGCGAGATCCACGTATTGAGATCGATTCGTTCCATCAGCGGACCCGCGTGCCTGCTGTTGGCCTCAATCCCGGACTGCGCAATAAACCGGAAGGCGCTTTGCGGCTTGAGCGCATCGAGCCCCGCCGCGATGGAGTCCGCGGTCCAGAAGCTCTTCTGCACGGTCATCGCTTCGGAGAGCAGCTTGAACTGTTCCCAGAACTTGGTAAATAGGATGTACCAACTGCCAAACGACATCACCGCCAGCACGAACAGGGT
>JAJYBQ010000032.1 GCA_021778935.1 Pseudomonadota bacterium
CCCACTGGCACGATGAAGGTCGCGCTGCGCAGCGCCAGTCCGAGGCTCTCCAGCATGAGCGCCCCCGAAAACGCGACCGGATGCCGCAAGAGGCGGAATGTGACCCACGCCTCGAGCGCACCGGCGGACAGCCCCGCCAGTTGCCAGAAGATGGTGGACACCAGGGCGCCGTGCTTGCCGTACAACCCGCGGACCGTCTCGTCGAGACGGCCCATGTTGGCCGCCCATTCGTGGTGTCGCCCGAGGATCGCCTGGATCAGCCGTTCCAGCATCTGGAACAACCCCCAGTGGTGCTGCAACATGATGAACACCACGATGACCGGAGCGACGACGGCGACGCCGACCAGCGCATCGGTGACGATCGCATGGTCGCGCACGGAATGCGCCAGGATCGCGATTCCGACCAGGGTGAAGACCAACTGGCTCACCAGGGTCAGAGAAACCTCCACCACCACGCTCGCGGCTGCGACGTCCCAGGCCACACCGCGGCGCGCCACCAGACGGATCCCCACCAGTTCTCCACCCGCCCGGGCGACCGGCAGCAGGCCGTTGATCGACTCGCGAACGCCGCCGACCCACAAGAGGAAGGGGAAGGCGGCCCGCGGTTCGCCGCGCAGCAGCCGGCGCCAACCCACGACGTCCAGCCCGATCGGCAGCAGGTGGAGCGGCACCAGCCAGAGCAGCGTCCACCCGGCCGTTGCGAGCATGCCGAAGATGCCGCCCGCTCCTTCCCGAATCACCAGTACCGTCGCCGCCGCCACGCCGAGCAGCCCGGCCGCGAACATCCCGAAATGCGCGATGCGCTTCATGCGTCTTCCGATGGCGACGGCGTCGCCAGCATCAACAGCGCGGGCAATACGACGAGGGTGCAGAGCAGGACCATGACCAGGGCCAGGCTCAAGGTCTTCCCCAGGCTGGCCATGCCCGGATCCGAGGAAACGGCCATGCTGCCGAACGAGCTGAGCGTCGTGACGCCGCTGAACAGCACGGCCGCGGGCGTGCTGGTCTGCAGCAGGTGGGCGATCGGCACGCCCTGGCGCCAGCGCGCCACGACGTAGATCGCGAACGCCACCCCGAGACCGATCAGCAGGGGCAGGACGATGATGTTGCCGAGATTGAACGGCAGGCCCAGCAAGCTCATGACGGCCACGGTATAGGCGGCGGCCATCAGCAGGGGAACCATGATCAGCGCCATTTCGACCCAGCGGCGCAGCACCACCAGCAGCAGGCAGACGATGCCGACCAGGGCGATGGCGCTGGCCTCGCGAAATGCGCCGGCAACGGCGTCCCCCCCTTCCACCAGCAGGACCGGCGTTCCCGCCGCCCGGGGTGCGACCTTGCGCACCGCGGCGACGAAGCGCTCCATGGCCGGGATCCCGCTGAGGTCGTCCTTCGGGAACACTTCCACCCGCGCCTGCCCGTCGGCTGCGACGTACCGCCGGCGCAGGTCGTCGGGCAGGTCCGGCAGCGCGACCGGCGCCGCCGTCAGCGCCCGGGCCAGACGGTTCAACTCCCCGGGAAGCCCTCCCATGACGCCCTGCTGCAATGCCGCCCACGGCGTCCCCGACGCACCGAACCGCGCCCGGAAGTCCCGCAATGCCGCGCCCAGGGACGCCGCGCTCCGGCGCAGCGCCGCATCACCGTCCCGCGCCGCAGCCTGGTCCGGCAAGCGCGCCAGATCCGCCTGCAGTCGTGCGGCGGCCGCGGCAAGGCCGGGGCCGGGAACCGCGGGGACCGCCGCTGCCTGCAAGGAAAAGGGCGGCACCAGCATCTGGAGGTTCTGCAGGATCGCCAGCTTCGGATCCTGTTGCGCGGGAACGAAACTCGCCAGTGTCAGCGCCCGGGAAACCTCCGGCAAGCGTCCGAGGCGGTCGGCGAGACGGCCGGCCGCCGCCAGATCGGGCGCAACGACCTCGATCCGGTACGGCGACGTCTGCCGGTCCTGCAGCAGCTTGTGGAACACCCGGACCCCTTCGGCGTCGGGATCGATCATGTTGAGGGGATTGAAGTCGAAGCGCACCTGCGCGATCAGCGGAATCGCCCCCAGGAACAGGACGACCGCCCCGGCAATGATCCGCCGGCCGTAGCGATGGATCGGATGGCGATCGACCGCCAGATCATGCGTCGTCACGTGAATCACCGGCTGCGCCGCATCGACCGCGCGCAGCGGCCACAGCGTCAACAGCGCCGGCAGGAGCGTGAGCGTCACCAGCAGCGCGACGAACATGCCGATGCCCGAGATCAAGCCGAGATCCATCATGCCCGCATAGCGCGTCGGGATGAACGAGAAGAAGCTGATGGCCGCGGCGAATGCCGCCAGGCTGAGCGCACCGCCCAGTCCGGTCGCCACGATCCGCAGCGCGGTGGAGTGCGGGGCGCCGTCGTGGATCTCTTCGCGATACCGCAGGCAGAACTGAATGCCGAAATCCACGCCCAGCCCGATGAAGAGCACCGCGAACGCCACCGAAAGCAGGTTGAACGGGCCGACCGCGGCCAGCGCCACCGCGGTTGTCAGGATCATGCCGGCGATCAGGCTGGCCAGCACCGCGACGACCAGCCGCCCCGACCGCAGCGAGACGGCGAGCAGCAGCAACTCCAGACCCAGGGTCAGGCCCAAGGCCATACCGGCGCCTTCCGAGACGGTCTTGATCTGTTCGTTGTCCAGCAGTGCGTCGCCGGTCAGGCCGATATGGACGCCGTGCGCCGCATCCAACCCCAGCCTGGCGATCTCGGCCCGCAGCGCCCGGATCGGCCCGGCGGCCGGCTGCAGGGAATGGAGATCGCGCACCGGATTGAGGATGAGGAAGCGTTGTCGCGCCGACGCGACGCCGTCGCCGCCGGCCATCAATTCGTCCCACCGCAGCGGGGCCGTGCGCCCTTCCTGTTTCGCTTGAATGGAAGCGGTCAGCTGATCGAGCAGCGGCGCGAGCCCCGGTACGGCCTGCCCACCGTCGCTCCGCTGTCGGATCGCGGTATCGAGCAGACCGAAGAGTCCTTGCAGGCTGGCATCCTGGGCCAGACTGGCGATGAGCGGCTGGGCGGCGGCGATGCGGTCCGCCAGTTTCTGCAACGCAGGCGGATCGAGAAACAACAGTCCGTTGCGCTGAAAGAACGCGTCGCCCCCCGGCGCATAGACGCCGGTGAATTCCGACGGATGTGCGTGCGCCCACGCCGCGAGGCGATCCAGCGCGCTCGCCGCCAGTCCCGAGGAGTCACCCTCGATCACCGCGACCAGCGTGTTCGTCGTTTGCGGAAACTCGCGCTCGAAATGCTGCTCGTCGCGCTGGAACGGCAAGTCGTGCGACAGAATGCCGCTGGTATCGGAGTCGATATCGAAGTGGGTCGCGCTGTAGTACGACGCCGCCACCAGCAGCGCCGCAGCGGCGACGACCACGGCTCGCGCATGGCGGCTGGAGCCCTCGACCAGCCGCAGGATGCCTACCATGTAGCGCCGCCCCAGCGCCCGCAACCGGGGCTCAGCCCGGCGCCAGATCGAGTTCACGGAAACTCATCCTCCGGTAGCCTGCGTCGTCGAGCGCCATCCGGACGGCCGGGCTCAACAGCGCGGCGAGTTCGTCCTCCTGGCGATAGTCCGGCATGCGCCGCACGAGTTCGGCGGTGCGCGCCGCCGCCGGGTGGAAATACAGTTCGCTCACTCCGTCGGGAAGTCGCCGCAACCGCTGCAGCAGCGCCGCTTCGTTCCAGGCGCCCGTGTTCGAAAGGCCGAACAGGTAGTCGTTGTGGCAGACCCCCGCGCGGCGGATGCGCCGCCGCAGCAGCGCCAGCCAGGGCGCCAGGAACCCCGCCCGGACGAGGCGGCCGAGGATGCCGCCGTCACGCAGTCCGCCGTGGTTCCAGGGCTCATACGGGAGACGCACGCCGCGCAGGCCATAGTCGCGTCCGACATCGAGAATCAGTGCCAGGACGGTGGGATGGACGTGCATGTGCTTGTGCGCATTGACGTGATCCAGTTCGAGCCCGGTGGCGCGGAAGGCGTCGAATTGTGCCCGGACCTCGGCCGCCAGCTGCCGGCGCACGCGCGGCAGGAAGAAGAAGCGTACGCCCGGGCCGAACTGGCCCGCGCGAAACTCGCCATCCGGCGTCACGAGGTCCGGAATGGCGTCCGGCGGCAACACGCTGCGCCCATCGACCAGCGTGCAGTGCAGGCCGACGCGCAGCCCCGGCGTGCGCCGGGCGCGGGCAACCGCGTCCGCGGCTGCCGGCGCGCCGACCATCAGGCTCGTCGTCGTCAGGATGCCTTCACGGTACGCGCGCTCCACCGCTTCGTTGACCGCCACGTCGAGACCGAAATCATCCGCCGTGACGATCACGCGCTTCGCGCCCGCGCGTTCAGCCGCCCCGGCGCGCCGCGCATCGGTGCCCAATGTGTTCCTGCTCAACTATGGCGCTGGCGCAGGAATCGCATGAACTCCACCCCCTCGCGCAGGCGTCGCTTCATCATCTGCGAGTCGCGCAGCATCTCCCCGGTGATTGCCGCAATCTTGCCGGCACGGAAGTAGAACTGCTTGTAGAAGGTTTCGACCGAATCGAAGATCTGGGTCGCGCCCAGGTGCGGGTAGCTGAGCGGGCTGATCTGGATGCCGCGATCGTTGACGAGTTCGCCCTCGTTCATCTCGGTCAGCCAGCCTTCCTCCTTCGCCTGACGATACAGGTAGGTACCGGGATAGGGCGCGGCGATCGACACCTGGATGGTGTGCGGGTTGATGTCCTTGGCGAAGCGGATCGTCTCTTCGATCGTCTCCTTGGTCTCGCCCGGCAGGCCGAGGATGAACGTGCCGTGGATCGCGATGCCCAGCTTGCGGCAATCCCGGGTGAACTCGCGCGCCTTCTCGACCTTCAGACCCTTCTTGATGTTGTTGAGGATCTGCTGGTTGCCGCTCTCGTAGCCCACGAGGAGCAGACGCAGTCCGTTTTCCTTGAGCACCTTGAGCGTTTCATAGGGGACGTTGGCCTTGGCGTTGCACGACCAGGTTACGCCGAGCGCGCCCAATCCGCGCGCGATCGCCTCGGCGCGCGGCAGATCGTCGGTGAACGTGTCGTCGTCGAAGAAGATTTCCTCGACCTGCGGAAACGCCTTCTGGATATAGCGGATTTCCTCGAGCACGTTCTCCGGGCTGCGCACGCGGTAGCGGCTGCCGCCCACCGTCTGCGGCCAGAGGCAGAACGTGCACTTGGAACGGCAGCCCCGCCCGGTGTAGAGCGAGATGTAGGGATGCTTCAAATAGCCGATGAAATAGTCTTCCACCCGCAGGTCGCGCTTGTAGACCTCGGAGACGAACGGCAGGCTGTCCATGTCCTCGATCATCGCCCGGTCGGGAGTGCGCACGATCTCGCCGCTGCCATCCCGGAAGCACAGGCCGTCGACCTCCGCCAGCGGCCGCCCCTCGGCGACCTCCTTGAGGGTGAAATCGAATTCCTCGCGCGCCACGAAATCGATCGCCGTCGACGCCCGCAAGGACTCATCCGGCTCGACCGCGACCTTGGCGCCGACGAAGCCGATCATCAGCTTCGGATACGCTTCTTTGAGCGCCTCGGCAACGCGCACGTCCGAGGGAAAGGACGGCGTGCTGGTGTGGATCACGCACAACTCGAAATCCCCGGCGATCTTGATGGTTTCCGCCAGGCTGAGATCCGATGCCGGGGCATCCACCAGCCGACTGTCCGGAATCATCGCCGCCGGCTGGGCCAGCCAGGTCGGGAACCAGAACGAACGGATTTCGCGCTTGGCCTGATACCGCGCGCCCGCACCGCCATCGAAACCGTCGAAGGACGGCGCCTGCAAAAACAAGGTCTTCATCGCAACACTCCTTTTTCCATCCGGCCATCCGCGCCGACCGCGAAATGTTCCTGCCGCCAACGCACCTGCCTGCCCAACCACGCGTGCAGCCAGATGGCAAAACCCAGAAAATCCACCGCCAGGAAGGTCCAGTCCGTCATCGGCATGACCTTCCGCCACCGTCGCTGCGCGGCGACATGCAATGCGCAACGCAAGGTCAACGCAGCGGCCAGCGCGACCCATCCTCCGCTCCCCAGCGGCGCCACCAGTACGGCCAGCGGCAGAGGAAGCGTCAAGACGGAGAATGCATGTCCCATCGGCTGCACCGTGCGCACCGTCCGCGACCAGCGCAGCGCATGGCGATAGCTGCTTGCCAGGCCGTCTTCGTGGACGCGCGTGTCGACGAGCCGATCCGACAGCACGGTACGCAGCCCCAGCGCGCGTGTGCGCGCGCCGAGCAGGTAGTCGTCGGCCAGGTGGTCGGCCAATGCGGCGAAACCACCGATGGCATCGAGGGCCGCCCGGCGCAATGCCAGGCTTGCACCGCCGCAGAACGTGTTCGGGCCCAGAAACTGCGCCACCAGCACGGAGGGCGCGAATCCCTCGTTGATCCATTGCGCCAACAGGCGCGACGCCACCGCGCCATCGGGCACGCCGCGATACAGGCAGGTGACGACGCCCACGCCGGAATCGGCGAACGGCGCCACCACGTCGCGCAGATATCCCGGCTCCACCCGCACGTCGGCATCGCTCAGGACCAGGACCTCGTGGCGGGCCTCGCCGAGCATGTTGTGCAGATTGCTCACCTTGCGATTGGCACCGAGCACCCGGCCATCGATCACCAGCCGCAGGTCCCGCTGCGGAAACTCCTGCTGCAGACGGCGCACTATCGCGGCCGCGGGATCGCCGCCATGGTGGACGCCGAAGACGATCTGGAAATCCGGGTATTCCTGCGCGCAGAAGCTGTGCAGGTTTTCGTAGAGGCCGGGCTCCTCGCCGTGCAGCGGCTTAAGGATGGTGACCGGGGGTGCATAGGGCGCGGCACCGGCGGCGCCAGCCGCCCGACGCGGGCCGCGCAGCAGCGCGGCAATCGCCGCGGCCTCATACGTGATGCCGGGCACGACGAGCAGGGGAAGCCAGGCGGCGATCATCCCGCCTGCCCCGCCAGCGCCTGCACCACCGGCGCGTCGCGCCGGAACCAGCGCACTGCATCCGCGAACGCTTCCTCCGCGGGACGGTGGACATACCCGAGTTCGCGCTCCGCCTTCGCCGACGAGAACAGCATCGCCCCGGCGCTCATTCGCAGCTCATCCACGGTCACCCGCGGCAAGCCGCCGGACACGCGCGCCCAGAGCTCGGCACCCAGCGCCACCGGATAGAGCGGAAGACGCGGCAGGCGCACGCGCGGCGGCGAGCAGCCGGCGATGGCGGCAATACGCGTGAAGATCGCCTGCAGCGACAGGTTGTCGCCGCCCAGGATGTAGCGCTCGCCGATCTTGCCGCGCTCGAAGGCCAGCCAGTGGCCCTGCGCGACATCGTCGACATGCACGATATTCAGCCCGGTATCCACGTACGCCGGCATTTTTCCCGCGGCGGCATCGCGCACCATGCGCCCGGTCGGCGTCGGCTTCACATCGCCGGGACCGATCGGAGTGGAAGGATTGACGATCACGGCGGGCAGACCGGCATCGCGGCAAAGCCCGCGCACCGCCTCTTCCGCCAGGAATTTGGACCGCTTGTAGTGCCCGATCATGCCGGCCAGGCTGGACGGGGTTTCCTCGTCGGCCGGCTGCCCGTCGGCGCGCTTGCCCAATACGGCGACGCTGCTGGTATAGACGATCCGCGTCACCCCCGCATCGAGCGCCGCGCGCAGGAGGGCCACCGTACCGTCGACATTGCTGGCGTACATCGCGGCGGGATCCGGCACCCACAGCCGGTAATCGGCAGCGACATGGAACAACGCGTCGCAGCCGGTGACGGCCCGCCGCAGGCTGGCGACGTCGCGGAGGTCGCCGGCCACCACCTCGACGCCGGCCTGCCGCCAGCGCTCCCCGCTTGCGCCAAGGCGCGCGGTTCCGCCGTCCGGGCGGATCAGGACGCGCAGGTCGACCCCGCGAGCAAGCAGCATCCGCTCGACGGCCGCGCCCACGAACCCCGACGCCCCGGTCAGCAAAGCCTTCACGCCGACAACCCCTCCGGACCCAATTGCGCCCAGGCCCGCGCAAGACCCTGACGGGCCCGGCGCAGATCCCCGCCCAGGCGGACACAGTCCACACCATCCCGCGGCCGCCGCAACAAGGCGGCCAACATGGCCCCGAACCGCGGCCGACCGTACGCATCCACCCCCGCCATCGCCGCCCGCGGCAAGGCGGTTGCCGCGCCATCGATCACCGCGCGCAGCGCCAGGCCCGGAACACCAGCCGCATCGGCCACCTCCAGCACCGCCCCACTTTCCATGTCGACCGCGGCGGCCCCGGTTGTGCGGAACGCATCGGCCTTGTCCGCGACCGTCACCAAGGGCCGCGCCAGCGAGAGCAGGAGCCCTGCGACCGGTGCCGGCGACAGCCGCGCGGCGATCCGTTGCCGCCACGATGCGTCGACGGCGCGCACGATCCCGTGGTAAGCGACCCGTTCCGGCAGCAGCAACGCACCGGGCGCCAGTTCGGGCGCCAACGCGCCGGCGGTTCCGTAGCTCAGCAGGGCCGTCGCGCCCTCGGCCAGCAGGGCGCGCGCTGCATCGGCAGCGCGTTCCGGCCCCATGCCGCAGCAGCGCAGAAGCAGCGATGCGCCAAGCGCCACGGTGTTGCCGCACGCGCGCGCACCGTGCGGCAACACCGTGTCGGCCTCGGTTTGCAGCGCGACCACCATGCCGACTCTCACAACCCGGTCAAACGGCGATACCGCGCCAGTGCCCAGAGCGGGAAATACCAGCGGTAGCCATGATAGGTAAGGTAAAAGACGCGCGGGAACCCCGGCGCATTGAAATACGGGTCGCGCCAACGGCCATCCGCATCCTGGTGTTCCACCAGCCAGGCGATGCCGCGGTCCAGCGATTCGCGATGCTCCTCGCCTGCGGCCATCAGCGCCAGGCACGCCCAGGCGGTATGCATGACCGTCGAAGGCTGTCCGCGGCCGGCCAGGCCCGGATCGAAGTACGTGTCGTTGCTCTCGCCCCACCCGCCATCGCTCTGCTGCACCGAGGCCAGCCATCGCGCAGCGCGCGCCATCGCCTCGCGCGGCCGCTCCTCGCCGAGCAGTTCGAGCGCCACCAGCGCGGACCAGGTGCCATAGACGTAGTTGGTCCCCCAGCGACCGAACCAGGATCCGTTCGGCTCCTGCTCGCGCAGCAGAAAGTCCACCGCGCGCGCGATCGCCGGGCGATCCTGCGGCCGTCCCAGATAGGACAGGAATGCGATCACCCGCGCGGTCACGTCCGCCGTCGGCGGATCGAGCAGGGCCTTGTGATCGGCGAATGGAATCTCGTTGAGGTAATCGTGGGTATTGTCGGCATCATAGGCGGCAAAGCCGTCGTTCTTCGACTGCATCGCCACCAGCCAGTCCGCCGCCCGGTCCAGCGATGCAGGGCGGTGCGGCTCGATCACGCGGGCGATCGCCCATGCGACCGCCGCCGTATCGTCGAGGTCGGGATAGAAATGATTGTGGTACTGGAAGGCCCAGCCGCCGCCCGGCACACCCGGGTGGTTGACCTGCCAGTCGCCGGGTTCATCGAGGATCTGGCGCTCCAGCAGCCAGCCCACCGAACGATGCATCTCGGGCGTCGAAACCCCGCTTTCGCACAGGGCGTGCAGCGCCAGTGCCGTATCCCAGGTGGGCGAGACGCAGGGCTGGCAATACGCGTCGTCCTCGCGCTCGACCACCAGCAGCCGCAAGGCGCGGCGGGCCTGGACCCGATACGGATGGTCCGGCGCATAGCCGAGCAGCGCCAACGCCTGATACGAGTTGGCCATCGCCGGGAAGATGCCGTTGATCCCATCCTCGCCGTTCAGGCGCGCCGTGAACCACTCCTCCGCAGCACGAACGGCGCGGCGGCGCAGCGCCGCGGGAATCAGCGGCTCGCACAGGCGGCCCAGTGAATCCAGCAGCAGGAACGCCCGCCCCCAGCGCGTGGTGCCGGCGCCGGCCTTCATGTAGTCCCGGATCCGCTCCGGATCCCGGTGGAACAATTCGCGAATGCCGAGCCCGGTCGGGTTGGCCGCGCGCGCGCGCAGGCTGCACAGCACGAACAGCGGCACCATCACCGTGCGCGCCCAGGAGGACACTTTGTAGATGTGGAAGAAGAACCAGCGCGGCAGCAGCATCACCTCGACGGGGATGAACGGCACCGCGTGCCAGGGAACCTGACCGAAATAGGCCAGCGTGATGCGCGTGAACACGTTGACACGCTCGGCGCCACCGCGATCCAGGATCGCCTGGCGCGCCCGCTGCATGTGCGGGGCCTCCGGGTCGTCTCCCGCCAGCTTGAGCGCGTAATAGGCCTTCACCGCGCAGCTGAGATCGGTCTGTCCGCCCCAGTAGAGCGGCCAGCCGCCGTCGGCGTTCTGGTGTTCGCGGATGTAGCGCGCCAGCTTCTCCTGCAGCGCCGCGTCGATTTCATCCATGTAATGCATCATCAGGATGTATTCGGACGGGATGGTGCAGTCCGCTTCGAACTCGAAGCACCAGTGGCCGTCCGGGCGCTGCCGCGCGGTCAGGGCCGAGCGAGCGCGCGTGATGGCGGCATCGAGGCGTTCGTCCATGGTCTGCGGTGCGAAGAAGGTCTTTTCGTACATGATCTCAGGCGTCCCGGGGCGATACCGGCAGGTAGACCGCGCACCGCGCACCACGCGGCAGGCCGATGCCTGCCCCCGCGAACAACTGCCGCAACAATCCGTCGCGCGACGCCGCGAAGCGGCATACCGCGATCGTCGCCGCAACGCTGCGGCGCGTGATCTTGACCTGCCGCCCCTCGTGGAAATCGAGGTGGCGGTGCAGCTTGCGCAAGGTCAGCATGGCCATGCCGATCGCCCACAGGCAGAAATTGCGGATGCCCGTCTCGTCGCGCGGAATCAGCAGGGTGTACTCCAGCGCCTCTTCCAGACAGTTGCGGGCTTCCCCGATCAGCAGATCCATCGCCTTGCCGAAACCCGGCTGGGGATGCTGCGGATCGAGACGGCTCAGATCACAGCCCTGGGCAAGAAATACGTCGCGCGGCAGCCAGCAGGCGCCGCGGATCCGGTCTTCCCAGACGTCCTTGAGAATGTTGGTCATCTGCAGGCCCTGGCCGAACGACACCGAGCGCGCCATGAGGCCGTCACGGTTGCGCGCAATTTCCGGGGAGTAGTCGCAGAACAGGCGGGTGAGCATCTCCCCCACCACCCCGGCGACGTAGTAGCAATAGCGCGCGTGCTCAGCCAGGTCGGTCAGGCCGTCAAGGCTCTTGCGCTGCTGAAACTCCGCCATGCCGTCGGCCATCACCCGCACGCATTCGGTCAGCGCGGCGCGCTGCGCCGGATTGAAGCCGCGCATGATCGCGATCACCCGCGGAATCGCGCGCACCAAGGTATGTTCGTCGGCGGACGCCGTGGGCGACAGCGTGGGGATCAGTTCATCGACCCAGGGTTGCGGCGCCTCTTCGCCCGCCAGGGAGCGCAGGAACCGGTCGTAAAACCGGCGTTTGTCGGCCACCGGCAAGGTGACTTCATCTTCGATCGTGTCGATGATGCGGCAGAGCAGATACGCGTTGCCGACCACCCGGCCCAGCGAACCGGGAAGCTGCGGAATGGTGAGCGCGAATGTGCGCGAGACGCCATCCAGCAACGCGTCCTGCAGGCGATCGTCCTCGGCCTGCGCCGCCGGCATATCGCTAGCGTGGCTCATGTCACCGCGGCTCCGCGCGCTCGCCACCGGTCGAGATGGGAATGGTCTCGATGCTCGGATGCCGCATCGTCGGTTCGGGGACCATGTCCCCGGTGGTGCGCGGTCCGCGAAGGCGCACCAACAATGCCTTGAGGGGGTGTGCGACCGCATCCTCGACCGCGGTTCCCTCGTAGCCGCAATGCGCGAGGCAATTGCTGCACGCCGGATGATTGCCGGTTCCATACCGATCCCACTCGGTTTCCTCCATCAACGCCCGGAAACTCTCGGCATAGCCGCCGTCCGCCATCAGGTAGCAGGGACGCTGCCATCCGAAAATATTGCGCGTGGGATTGCTCCAGGGCGTGCAGTCGTACGCCTGATTGCCGGCCAGGAAATCCAGGAACAGGCTGGAATGGTTGAGCCGCCAGCGGCGACCCGGTTCCGTCCCCCGCTTGAAGATCTCGCGGAACAGCCGCTTGCTCTGACGGCGTTGCAGGAATACGTCCTGGCGCGGCGCGCGCTCGTAGCTGTAGCCCGGCGACACCGTGATGCCTTCCACGTCGAGTTCGGTGCAGAAGTCGAAGAATTCCGCGACCTCCTCGGGGTTTTCGCCGAGGAACAGGGTGCAATTGACGTTGACCCGGAACCCGCGGCGACGGGCTTCGCGGATCGCCTCGACCGCCTTGTCGAACACCCCCTCACGACAGACGGACGCATCGTGGCGCTCGCGCAAGCCGTCGAGATGGATCGAAAACGTCAGATAGGGGGACGGCTGGTACTCATCCATCTTGCTCTCGAGCAGGATGGCGTTGCTGCAAAGGTAGACGAATTTCCGCCGCGCCACGATCCCGGCAACGATCGCGGGCATGTCCTTGTGGATCAGCGGCTCGCCACCGGGAATCGACACCACCGGCGCATCGCATTCGTCGACCGCCGCCAGGCATTCCTCGAGGGTCAGCCGGCGGCTCAGGATTTCCTGCGGGTAATCGATCTTGCCGCACCCCGCGCAAGCGAGGTTGCACTGGAACAGCGGCTCCAGCATCAGGACCAGGGGATAACGACGCCGGCCCTGCAGCTTCTGGCGAAGCACGTAACGGGCGATGCGGTACTGCTGGATCAGAGGAATGCTCATAAACAGATCAGATTTCTTGGCTGCTGGCGGCGGTGCGCCGATTTTGCTGAAGAACAGCGGGCAGATGGAAGCTCACTTGCTCCGGTTCGGCGGTCAACTGGCGCACCTCGATGTCTTCCATGCCCGCCAGCCGTTCCAACACATCCTGAACGAGGCGCTCCGGCGTGGATGCCCCGGCGGTCACGCCTACCCGCATACCGGGAACGATCCACGCGGGATCGATCTCGCTTGCGTCTTCCACCAGGTAAGCGGCCATTCCGGCCTGGGCGCCGACTTCCCGCAGTCGGTTCGAGTTGGAGCTGTTCCGGGCGCCGACCACCAGCAGCAACTGGGCGTCCTGCGCCAGGATCCGGACCGCATTCTGCCGGTTCTGGGTAGCGTAGCAGATCCCGTCGAGCTCGCGTCCTCGAATCGCCGGAAATCGTGCACGCAAAGCCGCGATTGTATCCCGGGTATCGTCCACGCTCAAGGTGGTCTGGGTGACGTAGGCCAGACGCTCCGGGTCGGACACCGTCAGGCGGGCGACGTCTGCCGGGCCGGATACGATGTGCACCGGACCGGGAATCCGCCCCCGCGTCCCCTCGACCTCGGGGTGGCCGGAATGGCCGACGATGATCACGGTCGCCCCTTCGACGCTGTACCTCCGGGCCTGCAGATGGACCTTGGCCACCAGCGGGCAGGTCGCATCGATCACGTTCAAGCCGCGCGCGCGCGCCTCGTCGACCCGCGCATCGGACACGCCATGGGCGCTGAAAATCGTCACCGCCCCGGCCGGAACATTGGCCAGATCCTCGGTGAAGACCGCGCCGCGGGCGCGCAGCGCGGCGACCACATACTGGTTATGCACGATCTCGTGCAGCACATAGACCGGCGATCCGTACGCCTCGATGGCCCGCTCCACGATTTCGATCGCGCGCACCACGCCAGCGCAAAAGCCCCTGGGTTGGGCAAGAACGACTTCCATATTCCCCTCCAGCGCCACCCACCGCGTCGGTGTCCACCTGCGACATCCGGCGCAATCGCCGCAAACGCCCCGGAAACGATTCCCCTTCCGTGCCACGACAGGAAAGCGCGGAGTATCCCAGATTCCTCGTGAACGTTACATAAGCGCTTCGGCCGACTCCCACCCGCCCACCGGCGAACCGGGCGTACGAAGATCCGCGCCCCGAGCACAGTCCGCCGCACGCGGGGCGAGTACTCCGCCGTCAGGGCACCGTGCCGCCGGCGGCGACGTAGGCCTGATACGGGAAGACGATCGAGCCGATGAGATTGAACACTTTCTGCAGATCGGCCGACGGCGCGTCGGAAACATAGAGCAGATCGTGGTCGCGCATCGGAAAGGTTTCCGCGGCGAACAGGACCGCCGGATCGCGCAGGTCGAACTCGAAGATCGTCGGAACCTTGCCATCGACGGGCGGCACCCCGCGCAACTCCGAC
>JAJYBQ010000001.1 GCA_021778935.1 Pseudomonadota bacterium
CGTCGCTGCGGTTGAGGACCTCGAGGTTGTCCTCGAGCGCGCCCATCCACGGCGCCATCTTTTCCTCTTCCGTGCCCGGCAGAAACCCGATGTCCTCGCCGACCGGGACGGTCGCCCGCGTCACGATGATCTCGCTGAAGCGCTTGCTCTCGAAGGTCTGCGCCAGGCCGGCGGCCAGCGCCAGCAGCGTCTTGCCGGTGCCGGCCTGGCCGATGATCGACACAAAATCGCAGTCGGGGTCGCAGAGGAGGTTCAGGGCGAAGCACTGTTCGCGGTTGCGCGCCGTGATGCCCCAGATCGCATTCTTGGCGTGCAGATAGTCGCGCAGCACCCGCAGCACCGCGGTCTTGCCGCGGATTTCGCGCACCTGGGCATAGAACGGCGTGCCGCTCTCCAGGTAGACGAACTGGTTGACGTGCAGCTCGGCCACCAGCGGCCCCTGGATGCGGTAGAACGTGCTTCCCGCCTGCTGCCAGGACTCGACGCCTTTGGCGTGGCGTTCCCAGAAGTTGGCGGGCAGGGCGTAGATCCCGGTGTAGAGGATGTCGCTGTCGGCGAGGACCTTGTCGTTGAAGTAGTCTTCGGCGGCGAGGTCCAGGGCGCGCGCCTTGACGCGGATGTTGATGTCCTTGGACACCAGCACCACGTCGCGCGCCGGATCCTGTTCCTTGAGGGCCCGTACCACCGCCAGGATGATGTTGTCGGCCTTGCCCGACGCCAGGTTCGCCGGCAGGGCGCCGCCCAGCGTCTGGGTCTGCAGGAACAGCTTGCCGGTCGCCTCGGTGTTGCCCAGCGACGAGAGGGGAATCCCGTCTTCGATCGGTGTTTCGCAGGCGGCGACCAGTCCGTCGAGCGATCGACTGACCTGGCGGGCGTTGCGCGCCACTTCGGACATCCCCTTCTTGTGCCCGTCGAGTTCTTCGAGCGTCATCATCGGCAGGAAGACGTCGTGCTCCTCGAACCGGAAGAGGCAGCTCGGGTCGTGCATCAGGACGTTGGTGTCGAGCACGAAGAGACGCGGGCGCGCCGCCGGTGCGCGCGCCTTGCGGCTGCCGGTCCGGCCGGGGGTCTCGACCAGCGACAGGCGCGCCGCCGCGGCTCCGGCGGCGGCGTGGATGGATTCCGCCGCGGCGGGCGGCGACGCTTCGGCGCGGTGGGGGGCGGCGTGCGAGGCCGCATGTTTGGCCCCCGCCGCCGGTTTGGTGTGCGCCGGCGGATGGGCTTGCGAAAGGTCGAGGATCGTCGCGGGCTTGCTGGGTGCCTTGGGCAGGGGCATCGGGAGCTTCTTTCGGCGAAGGAAAAACGGAAATCGGCGCGGTGGGCGGGGGCGCTGGGTCAGGACCCGGTCGCCAGCTCCTGGACGGCGTGCAGTACCTCTTCGGCGTGGGCCGGGACCTTCACGCCGCGCCATTCCTGCCGCAGGACGCCCTGGGCGTCGATCAGGAAGGTGCTGCGCTCGATGCCGCGGACCGGCTTGCCGTACATGGTTTTCTGCTTCATCACGCCGAACTGGTTGCACACGGCTTCGTCGGTGTCGGCAAGCAGTTCGAACGGCAGCTGCTGTCGCTCGCGGAAGTTCTCGTGCGAGCGCAGCGTATCGCGCGAAATCCCGACGACGCGCGCTCCCGCCGCGACGAAGCGGTCGTGCATCGCGGCGAAGTCGCGCGACTCCGTGGTGCATCCGGGCGTGTTGTCCTTGGGGTAGAAGTAGAGCACGACGATGCTGCCGCGCAGCTGCGAGAGGCGGAATTCGCCGGCGGTCGACGCGGCGGAAAAGTCGGGTACGGGCTGGCCGGGGCGGATGGTTTCGGTCATGGTTTTTCCGGGACGGAAGGGGCTGGATCGTCGGAGGGGAAGAACGCGCCGACGACGCGGCGGCCTTCGGCAACCAGAATGTTGAAGGTACGGCAGGCCGCCGCGGTGTCCATCACCTCGAATCCGACCTGCGCCTGCGCCAGGGGGGCGATCGCCTCCGGCTTCGGAAAGCGCTGACGGGGGCCGGTTCCGAACAGCACGATCTCGGGGCGGAACGCCAGGATCGGCGTCACGTCGGCCGCCGCCAGCGCCGCCGGGTCGGCGACGGCCCAACGCTGTACGGCGGCTTCCGGGGCGAGCAGGATGCCGCCCCATTCGTTCCAGGCGTACCGGACCCGGTCGATTTCGATATATCCGGGTCCGTAGCCGGTCACGGTGCTGGAATTCGATGGCGCCTGATAATGCAGCTTCAATCGCGCTCCGCGCGCCACGTCTGCGGTGCCGTGGCGGCCGGGTGCCGCCAGTCGGGGTGCTGCCCGCAGGGGGTTGCCCACGTCTCGTGGCGCAGATCGGGTAAATTATGCAACCAACCACGATTTCCGGCATCTGCCGGAAAATCCGGACTTTTTGTGGACGCGGAGGGCGGTCGCCAGCGGGGCTGCCGTTTCCTGCCTCCCGACTTTGAAACACTCGAGAATGAATTCAGGGAAACCGGAGTTTTCGCGCATCAAGCGTCTGCCGCCCTATGTCTTCAACATCACCGGCGAGCTCAAGATGGCCGCGCGGCGCCGCGGCGAAGACATCATCGACATGAGCATGGGCAATCCGGACGGCGCCACGCCGCCGCACATCGTCCAGAAACTGATCGAGGCGGTGCATCGTCCCGACACCCATGGCTATTCGGTGTCGAAGGGGATCCCGCGCCTGCGGCGGGCGATCACCCATTGGTACCAGACGCGCTACGGCGTCGACCTCGATCCCGAGACCGAGGCGATCGTCACCATCGGGTCCAAGGAGGGCCTTGCGCACCTGATGCTGGCCACGCTCGATCGCGGCGATACGGTGCTCGTGCCCAATCCCAGCTATCCGATCCACATCTATGGGGCGATCATCGCCGGTGCGGACATCCGCTCGGTGAAGCTCACGCCGGGCGTGGACTTCTTCGGCGAGCTCGAGCGCGCGATCCGCGAAACCCTGCCCAAGCCGCGGATGATCGTGATCGGCTTCCCGAGCAACCCGACGGCGCAGTGCGTCGATCTCGACTTCTTCCGGCGCGTCATCGACCTGGCGCGCGAGCACGGCATCTACGTCATTCATGACCTGGCGTACGCCGACATCGTGTTCGAGGGCGAGCGGGCGCCGTCGATCATGGAGATTCCCGGCGCGCGCGACGTGGCGGTGGAGTTCTTCACGCTCAGCAAGAGCTACAACATGGCCGGCTGGCGCGTCGGCTTCATGGTCGGCAACCGCGACCTCGTCGCGGCGCTGGCGCGGATCAAGAGCTACCACGACTACGGCACCTTCACGCCCATCCAGGTCGCATCGATCGCGGCGCTCGAAGGGCCGCAGGAGTGCGTGGCCGAGATCGTGCAGCAGTACAAGCGGCGGCGCGACGTGCTCGTGAAGGGCCTGCACGAGCTGGGCTGGATGGTGGAGGTTCCCAAGGCGTCGATGTACGTCTGGGCGCAGATCCCCGCACACTACGCCAACCTGGGGTCGCTCGAGTTTGCCAAGAAGCTGCTCGCCGACGCCAAGGTCGCGGTGTCGCCGGGGATCGGTTTCGGCGAGTATGGCGACACCCATGTGCGCTTTGCGCTGATCGAAAACGAAATGCGGATCCGCCAGGCGGTGCGCGGGATCCGGGACATGTTCCGCCGCGATGGAGTGATCGCAAAGGTATGAAACCGCTCCGAGTGGGACTGTTGGGCCTGGGTACGGTCGGCCGCGGCACCTTCGACGTGCTGCGCCGCAACCAGGAAGAGATCCGCCGCCGCGCCGGACGCGGCATCGAAATCGTCCGGGCGGCGGTGCGCGACGTGCCGCGCGCCCGCGCATGGGTGGGCGACGCGATCCCGATCACCGATCGGGCGCAGGACGTCGTGCGCGATCCGGACGTCGACATCGTCGTCGAACTGATCGGCGGCTGCGAGCCCGCGCGCGAACTGGTGCTCGATGCGATCGCCCACGACAAGCACGTGGTCACGGCCAACAAGGCGCTGCTCGCCCACCATGGCAACGAGATCTTCGCCGCGGCGCAGAAGATGGGGGTGATGGTGGCCTTCGAAGCCGCCGTCGCCGGCGGCATTCCGATCATCAAGGCCTTGCGCGAGGGGCTCACCGGCAATCGCATCGAGTGGCTTGCGGGCATCATCAACGGCACCAGCAACTTCATCCTCTCGCGCATGCGCGACACCGGCGCTTCGTTCGACGACGCGCTGCGCGAAGCGCAGGAGCTGGGCTACGCCGAGGCGGACCCCAGCTTCGACATCCACGGCACCGACGCCGCGCACAAGCTCTCGATCCTCTCGGCCATCGCCTTCGGCGTGCCGATCCGGTTCGATGCGGCGCATGTCGAGGGCATCGCCGGGCTGGCGGCCGCGGACATCCGCTACGCGGAGCAACTGGGGTACCGCGTCAAGTTGCTGGGCATCACGCGGCGCACGCCGGCCGGCATCGAACTGCGCGTGCATCCCACGCTGGTTCCCGCCAAGCGCCTCGTGGCCAACGTCGAAGGGGCGATGAACGCGGTCGTCGTGAAGGGCGACGCCGTCGGCGCGACCCTCTACTACGGCCCCGGCGCCGGCGCCGAACCCACCGCGTCCGCGGTGGTGGCGGATCTGGTCGACGTCACCCGCCTGCACACGGCCGACCCGGAAGACCGCGTTCCCCACCTCGCATTCCAGCCCGAAGCCCTGGTGCCCCAGCCGTGGCTGTCGATCGAGGACACGGTCACCTCCTACTATTTCCGCATCCTGGTGTCCGATCGCCCCGGGGTCCTTGCCGACATCGCGCGCATCCTGGCCGATTTCCGCATTTCGATCGACGCGATGTTCCAGCGCGAACCGGCCGAAGGCGAAAATCGGACCGAGATCATCATGCTGACCCACGAAGCGCGCGAGCGCGACGTCAACGAAGCCCTGCGCCGCATCGAGGCGCTCGACACGGTGCTGGCGCCGGTGATCCGCATTCGACAGGAGTCCCTCTCGTGAAGTACTGGTCCACCCGCGGCCGCATGGCCCCGGCATCGTTTCGCGACGTCCTGCTCGAAGGCCTGGCGCCGGATGGCGGCCTGGCCGTGCCGGAAGAGTATCCCCAGTTCGACGCCCGGGAACGCGCGCAACTGCGCAGCCTGCCCTACGCGGAACTCGCGATCGCCGTCCTGCGCCGGTTCGCGGACGACTACGAACCCGGAACGCTGGAAGCGATCGTGCGCGGCACCTACACGAGCGCGGTGTTCGGCACCGAGGCGATCACCCCGGTGGCGGAGCTCGAACCGGGCCTGCATCTGCTCCAGCTGTCCAACGGCCCCACGCTCGCCTTCAAGGACATGGCGATGCAGCTCCTCGGCGCGCTCTTCGAAGCCGAACTGGCCCGCCGCGGGGAACGCCTCAACATCCTCGGCGCCACTTCGGGCGACACCGGTTCCGCCGCCGAAGTGGCGATGCGCGGCCGGCCCGGCGTGCGCGTCTTCATGCTCTCGCCGTTCGGCCGGATGAGCGCGTTCCAGCGCGCGCAGATGTACTCGCTGCAGGACGAGAACATCTTCAACCTCGCGATCGAGGGCAGCTTCGACGACTGCCAGGACCTCGTGAAGCGGATCGGCGCCGACGTCGAATTCAAGCGCGGCCACCGCCTGGGCGCCGTCAACTCGATCAACTGGGCGCGCATCGTCGCCCAGGTGGTCTACTATTTCCGCGGCTATTTCGCCGTCACGGCCGGCGCCACCCACGAAGACCGCCCGGTCGACTTCTGCGTTCCGTCCGGGAACTTCGGCAATGTCCTCGCCGGCTGGATCGCACGCCAGATGGGCCTGCCGATCCGTCGTCTGGTGGTGGCGACGAACGAAAACGACGTGCTCGACGAGTTCTTCCGCACCGGGCGCTACCGGGTGCGCGGCGCCCAGGAGACTCATGTCACCAGCAGCCCGTCGATGGACATTTCCAAGGCCTCGAATTTCGAGCGCTTCGTCTTCGACATCGTCGGCCGCGATCCCGCGGTGCTGCGCGAACTCTGGTGGGAACTGGACACCCGCGGCGCCTTCGACCTGAAAGGCACGCCGTACTGGGACGCCGTGGCGGCCAGCGGCTTCCGCTCCGGCCGCAGCAGCCACGCCGACCGCCTGGCGACGATCCGCAGCCAGTACGAACGCGACGGCCGGATCCTGGATCCCCACACCGCCGACGGCGTCAAGGTCGCCCGCGAACTGCGCGACCCCCACGTGCCGATGGTCTGCCTCGAGACCGCGCTGCCGACGAAGTTCGCCGAAACCATCCGCGAAGCCATCGGCCGGCTGCCCGACCGCCCCGCCCGGTTCGCCGGGATCGAGGATCTCCCCCAACGCTTCGTCCGCATGCCGGCCGACGTGGACGCGGTGCGGGCGTTCCTGGAGGAGCACGCCACCTGACAGGGTTCTTGAATTCGGCGTCCGGATCCCCACCTAGGCGGCATCCCAGACTTGACCGCGAGATGCCATGCGCCAGGACAAACTGACCACCCGCTTCCAGGAAGCCCTCGCCGACGCCCAATCCCTCGCCGTCGGCAACGACCACCAGTACATCATGCCCGTGCACCTGCTGGCGGCCATGCTCCGGCAGGCCGACGGCGGCGCTCGGTCGATCCTCGGCCGCGCCGGCGTCGCGGTCGATCCCCTGGCCAAGGCGGTCGATGCCGCCGTCCAGCGGATTCCGACCGTCCAGGGCTTCGACGGCCAGGTGCAGGTGAGCCGTGAACTGGTCGGCCTGCTCAACCAGACCGACAAGGAGGCGCAGCAGCGCGGCGACGCCTACATCGCCGGCGAATGGTTTCTCCTCGCCGCCGCCGACGAAAAAGGCGAAGCCGGACGGATCCTGCGCGAGCACGGCGCCAATCGCAAAGCCCTCGAAGCCGCGATCGCCGCCGTCCGCGGCGGGGCCGCCGTCGATTCCCCCGAAGCGGAAGGCAGCCGCGAAGCGCTCAAGAAATACACCATCGACCTCACCGAGCGCGCCCGCAGCGGCAAGCTCGACCCGGTCATCGGCCGCGACGACGAGATCCGCCGCGCCATCCAGATCCTGCAGCGGCGCACCAAGAACAACCCCGTGCTGATCGGCGAACCCGGCGTCGGCAAGACCGCCATCGTCGAAGGGCTGGCCCAGCGCATCGTCAACGGCGAAGTGCCCTCGACCCTGCAGGACAAGCGCGTGCTGTCCCTCGACCTCGCCGCGCTGCTCGCCGGCGCGAAGTACCGCGGCGAGTTCGAGGAGCGTCTCAAGGCCGTGCTCAAGGAGATCGCCGCCGACGAAGGCCGGACCATCGTCTTCATCGACGAGATCCATACCATGGTGGGCGCCGGCAAGGCCGAAGGGGCGATCGATGCCGGCAACATGCTCAAGCCCGCCCTGGCGCGCGGCGAGCTGCATTGCATCGGCGCCACGACCCTCGACGAATACCGCAAGTACATCGAAAAGGACGCCGCCCTGGAACGGCGGTTCCAGAAAGTCCTGGTCGGCGAGCCGTCGGTGGAATCGACCATCGCCATCCTCCGCGGCCTGCAGGAGCGCTACGAGCTGCACCACGGCGTCGAGATCACCGACCCGGCGATCGTCGCCGCCGCCGAGCTTTCCCACCGCTACATCACCGACCGCTTCCTCCCCGACAAGGCAATCGACCTGATCGACGAGGCCGCCGCGCGCATCAAGATGGAGATCGACTCCAAGCCCGAGTCGATGGACCGGCTCGACCGGCGCATCATCCAGCTCAAGATCGAGCGCGAAGCGGTCAAGAAGGAGAACGACGAATCGTCGCGCAAACGTCTGGGCCTGATCGAAACCGAGATCGCGCAGCTCGAGCGCGAGTACGCCGATCTCGACGAAGTGCTGCGCGCCGAGAAGGCCGCGGTGCAGGGCTCGACCAACATCAAAGCCGAGATCGAGCGGCTGCGCGCGAAGATGGCGGACCTGCAGCGGGCCGGGCAGTTCGACAAGCTCGCCGAGATCCAGTACGGCACGCTGCCCCAGCTCGAAGCCCAGCTCAAGGCGGCCGAGGACGCCGGCGGTGCCAAGCGCGAGTTCAAGCTGTTGCGCAAGGAGGTCGGCGCCGAGGAGATCGCCGAGGTCGTCTCGCGCGCGACCGGCATCCCGGTCGCCAAGATGATGCAGGGGGAACGCGAGAAGCTGCTGCGCATGGAGGACCGGCTGCGCCAGCGCGTCGTCGGCCAGGACGAGGCGGTGCGCCTCGTCTCCAACGCGATCCGGCGCTCGCGCGCCGGCCTCGCCGATCCGAACCGGCCCTACGGCTCCTTCCTGTTCCTCGGGCCCACGGGCGTCGGCAAGACCGAGCTGTGCAAGGCGCTGTCGGAGTTCCTGTTCGACAGCGAGGAGCATCTCGTGCGCATCGACATGTCCGAATACATGGAAAAGCATTCGGTATCGCGCCTGATCGGCGCGCCCCCCGGATATGTCGGCTACGAGGAAGGCGGCCAGCTCACCGAGGCGGTGCGCCGCAAGCCCTACGCGGTGATCCTGCTCGACGAAGTCGAGAAGGCCCACGCCGACGTGTTCAGCGTGCTGCTGCAGGTGCTCGATGACGGTCGGCTGACCGACGGCCAGGGCCGCACGGTCGATTTCCGCAATACGGTGATCGTCATGACGTCGAATCTGGGGTCGCATGAGATCCAGCGCATGGTCGGCCAGGACCCCGACCTCGTGCGCGAAGCGGTGATGGGCGAGGTGCGAACGCATTTCCGGCCGGAGTTCATCAACCGCATCGACGAGATCGTGGTGTTCAATGCCCTGGGTCGCGAGCAGATCGAGTCGATCGCGCGCATCCAGTTGCGGCGGCTCGAGGCGCGGCTGGCGGCGCAGGACATGAAGCTCGTCGTGAGCGACGCCGCTCTGGCCGAGCTCGCCAAGGCGGGGTTCGATCCGGTGTACGGCGCACGGCCGCTCAAGCGCGCGATCCAGCAGCAGATCGAAAACCCGATCGCGCTGCGGGTCCTGGAAGGCAAGATCGGACCCAACGACGTCGTGCCGGTGGATTTTATCGACGGCATCTTCCGCTTCGAACGCACGGTGCACTGATCGGGTGGCGCGATGGTCGACAAGATCGTTCGAAGCGAGGCTGACTGGCACTGTGCGTTGACCCCCGAAGAGCGGGCCGTGCTGCGCGAGGAGGGCACCGAGCGCCCGTTCAGCAGCCCGCTCTACCACGAGGCGCGCAAGGGGGTATACGTCTGCGCCGGCTGCGGCTTGCCCCTGTTCGACTCGCAAGCCAAATACGACAGCGGTACGGGCTGGCCCAGCTTCTTCGACGCGCTGCCGGGCCACGTCGAGACCAAGGTCGATTTCAAGCTGGTGGTGCCGCGCACGGAATATCACTGCGCGCGTTGCGGCAGCCATCAAGGACACGTCTTCGGCGACGGACCCGCGCCGACCGGCCTGCGGTATTGCAACAACGGCGTCGCGCTGCGATTCGAGGCCGACGCGGGGCCGACCGATCCCGCGGCGCCGGACGCGGATCGGCGTGAGGCCTGAGATATCCGTAAGGGCATCTCATCGAGCGGCAAAGGGATGGCGCCGGGCTTCCTGGTCAGATGAAATCCCTCGTTCAAATTCAGGGTTTGGCTCGAAATTTGCTTTCCCCATCCATCGAGCATAGAGAAGGTCATTGGGCATACAAAGATCAATCGGACCCAGGATCGGATCGCGGGGCACCGTTCGCCGAAAGAACGGAGTCTTGGAATATTGGGTTGCGATCATTGTAGGAGTTGTCCGATGGTGGAAGAAGCGCACCGTAGCGCGGATCTCGAGGTCGCCGCGATCTACGAGATCGGCAAGATACTGAGTTCGTCTCTGGATCTCCCGAAGACATTGCGGGAGGTGTTGAACCTGCTGGGAAACCACCTCGGAGTTCGTCGTGGAATGGTCAGCCTGGTGCAGGATTCCGGGGAACTGCACCTGATCGGTGCCGTGGGACTGTCGCCGACCGAGATCCTGCGGGGCCGCTATCGACCGGGGGAAGGGCTTACCGGACGCATCTTTTCCAGCGCGATGCCGTGCGTCGTTCCGAACGTTGCAGAGGAGCCTTTGTTCTTGAACCGAACGGGGACCCTCGATGAAATCGGCGGCGACGACGACGTGGCGTTCATTGGCGTGCCGATCAAGGCAGGGCGCGAGACGGTGGGTGTGCTCTCGATCATCCGGCCCGCCGGCCGGCGGCGGCGCAGTTTCGAAAAGGACCGGCTCCTTCTCACGATGGTCGCCAACCTCATCGGTCAAACGGCGGTGCTCCACCGGACCGTCACTGCCGACCGTCTCGAGTTGCTGAAGGAACGAACGCGGTTGCAGAAGCGGCTGGTCGCAACGCCGCGCGGAAAGATCGAAGTCGAGAACGTGATCGGTGTTTCGCCGATCATGCAAAGGGTTTTTGCCGAAGTTCATCAAGCCGCGCCGAGCCGGGCAACCGTGCTTTTGCGTGGGGAAAGCGGAACCGGGAAGGAAGCAATCGCGCGTGCGATCCATGTGCAAAGCCCTCGCAAAGATCGGCCATTCATCAAGGTCAACTGTGCGGCGTTGTCGGAAACGCTCCTCGAATCGGAGCTTTTCGGCCACGAGAAAGGGGCTTTCACGGGAGCGCATGCCGAACGCAAAGGACGATTCGAACTGGCCGACGGCGGAACACTCTTTCTCGACGAGATCGGCGATATTTCGGCGGCCTTTCAGGCCAAGCTTCTGCGCGTGCTGCAGGAGCACGAATTCGAACGCGTCGGAGGTGGCCGTACCATCCGCGTCGACGTCCGCCTGATCGCGGCGACGAACCGCGATCTCGAAAAGGCGGTGGCGGCGAACCAGTTCCGCGCCGACCTTTACTACCGGATCAACGTGGTCAGCATATTTCTCCCGCCGCTACGCGAGCGCCGGGAGGACATTCCGGAACTGGTCGAACACTTTCTCGCAAAATTCAACAAGGAAAACCGCAAGGACCTGAGGATCGCGCCGGACGCCATGGTCGTCCTGCGAAACTGTTACTGGCCCGGGAACGTGCGGGAACTGGAGAACTGCGTCGAACGTACCGCGACCATGGCGCGCGGAGCAGCGATCTCCGAGTTCGATCTGCCTTGCGTCCAGAATCGTTGCCTGACGAGGGCCTTGCACGTTCCCGAAAAGGCCATCGCCATGCCCTTGCGAAATGCGACGGCGCAACCGGCCGATGCGTCGCCGCAAGCCGGGGAGCCGAGCCGCGCCGAAGGCGGCGAGCGGGAGCGGCTCATATGGGCCATGGAGCGGTGCGGCTGGGTGCAGGCGAAGGCCGCGCGCCTGCTCAAACTCACACCGCGCCAGATGGGATATGCGTTGCAGAAGCACAATATCGAAATCAAACGGATCTGATTGTGCTCGGAAGAATGGATCGGACGGTTTGCGACATTGGAGGAAACCATACAAGGCGACCGTCGTTGTATCGAAAGAAACATAACGAGACCGTCGGGCGTTCTGTGGTCACGATGCAGAACGACACTGCAACGCAATGATTTCAAAGTATTTTTGATGTTCTCGTGAGGCCCGCGACGTACGGGCGTCTCGTTGGCATATCCCTTGCAAAACGGAAATGCAGGCGCGCAGATCGGCTCGCCGCATTTTCGAGAGGGAATCATGCAGTTGGAAAAGAGGTGCCGTGTGTTGGGGGCGTTCGGTGTCATGCTCTTCGGTAGCGTCCGGGCCACGCACGCGGATCCGGTGACCGGCGATCCGGGCTATTTCGCAAACTGGTTTCAGCGCGTGGACGAAGCGCAATCGAGCCAGCCGCACTGGATGACGCCGCTGATTACCGTGACGCCGCTCCTGATGGAAGAGTACCGCTACGATCAAACCACCCAGCATTTGGGAAACGGCGCCACGATCGACAACTACGGCGGCGGGAAAGGCTTGGAACTCATCCCGACGACGACCAACGAGATCATCGTCAATCTTCCCCCGTACCAGGTGCGTTCCCATGTGAATCCGGTCAGCGGTTGGGGCGATGCGCCGTTCCTTCTGGTGAAGCAGCGTTTACTCAGCGCGAACGAGGACCAGGGGAACTACGTCGTCACAGCATTTCTCGGCATGCAGGCCCCGACGGGTTCTCCGGCGTTCACCAGCAATGCCTGGGTGATTACGCCGACGATCGCGGCGGGAAAGGGATGGGGAAAGTTCGATGTCCAGGCGACGCTCAGCGCCTCGATCCCGACCACGCAGCAGAATATTCTCGGCAAGGCGATCAGCACCAACGCCGTCATTCAGTACCACCTCGACAAGATCTTCTGGCCCGAGTTTGAAATCAGCGATACCGCATGGTCCGGCGGATTGCGGGGCGGAATGAACCAGGTGATTCTGACGCCCGGCATCATCCTCGGCCGGCTGCACCTGACGGGACGGGCAAACCTCAGCATCGGGGCGGGGTATCAGTTCGCAGTCGCGCCGGCGCTCACGAAGGCTCCTGTATTGACGCCGCTGTACAGCTACGGCTGGGTGTTCAGTGGCCGGGTCACATTCTAGGGATGCCGGCCATGACGACGCCGTCGATGGACCGAACGATCGACTGGAATAGGGACCGAAGGAATGACCCTGCCGCGCCGGGCTGGCTGCAGGTCTCCCTTGCCGTCGAGGTCGGAGGGCGCTCCCTGTCAGTCCGGTTCGATGCGCCCGATCGCGGGGTCACCGCCTTGATCGGGCCCTCGGGTTCCGGAAAGACGACGTGTCTGCGCGGCATTGCCGGTTTGGAGTGCGGGGCTCGCGGCATCGTGACGGTCGGAGGGGCGGTGTGGCAAGATTCCTCGTCGGGAATCTTCATTCCTTCACACCGGAGGTCCGTTGGCATGGTGTTCCAGGACGCGCGCCTGTTTCCGCATCGCAGCGTGCGACAGAACCTCGAGTTCGGAATCGCCCCCCGGGGGGATGGAAGTCGGTCCACTGCCTGGACCGAGGTGGTGGAAATCCTCGGTCTCGGAGGGCTTCTTTCCCGCATGCCGGCGCACTTGTCGGGCGGGGAGGCGCAGCGGGTGGCAATCGCCCGCGCCCTGTTGGCCAACCCCCGTTTGCTGTTGTTGGACGAACCGCTTTCCGCGCTCGACGAGGAACGCAAGGATGAACTGCTGCCGTACCTGGAGCGATTGCGCGACGATCATCGGCTCCCGATGATCTATGTGAGTCATTCGATGTCGGAAGTCGCGCGGCTTGCGGACCGGGTTCTTTTGTTGCAGGGCGGCGAGCTCGCCTACATGGGGCGCCGTCCAGGTCCGGAGGCGGCGCGGGAGTCTCGGCCTTGGCCGCCCAACCCGCTCAACGCGCTCAACGCAATCAGCGCGCAGAACGAAAACGCCAACAGCACGCCGGACAGCCCGTTGGCTTGGGAGTACTCGAGCGCCTCCACGTGGTTGTAGATCTGCAAGGAGGCGACCCGGGTCGATCCGGGGATGTTCCCGCCGATCATCAGAACGATGCCGAATTCCCCGACCGTGTGCGCGAATCCCATCACGGTGGCGGCAATGATGCCGCGCCGCGCCAAAGGGAGCGCAATCCGGAAAAATCGGTTCCAGGGGCCGGCGCGCAGCGTCGCCGCGGCTTCGAGCAGTCGCGGATCCACCGCGGCAAATGCGTTTTCCAGCGGTTGAACCGCGAACGGCAGGGAGTACACGACCGACGCCAGCACCAGGCCGGAAAACGTGAACGGCAACAATCCCAGCCCGCAGGCCTGGGTCGCGCGGCCGATCGGACCGGATGGTCCCATGGCAACGAGCAGGTAATAGCCGAGGACGGTGGGCGGAAGTACCAGGGGCAGCGCAACGATCGCTGCGATCGGCGCGCGCCACCGGGACTTTGTTCGCGCCAACCACCATGCGAGCGGAATGCCGACGAGGAGCAGGATCAGCGTCGTCGTCGCGGCAAGGCGCAGCGAGAGCGCGAGCGCGCTCCAGTCCCCGGGATTCATTGGGATATGCCGTAGCCGTAGCTGCGGATCACCGCTCTTGCCGACGGCGAGCGCAGGAAGCGCAGGAACGCGATTGCCGCCGGGTGATCCTTGGCGGAACGCAGCAGCACCGCATCTTGCCGGATTGGCGGATAGCGATCCGCCGGAACGATCCAGGCGGACCCGGAGCGCAAGTGCCCATCCCGGAACACCTGGGACAAGGCCACGAACCCCAGGTCTGCCGTCCCGGACGCCACGAACTGGTATGCCTGCGAGATGTTCTGGCCTTCGACGAGCTTGGGCTTCAGCGCTGCATAGATTCCAAGCGAGCGCATCGTCGCGACCGCGGCGGCGCCGTAGGGCGCAAGTTTTGGATCGCAGTAGGCGAGGTGGGCGAATTGCCCGGATCGAAGCACCGCGCCTTGTCGATCGACGAATCCGGGCTTTGACGACCAGAGAACGAGTTTTCCGATCGCATACGGAAATTCGCTGGAGGCAACGCCAAGTCCTCGATCCACCAGCTTGCGCGGCGCCACCGCGTCCGCCGCCAGCAGGATTTCGAACGGCGCGCCGTTGCGGATCTGCGCATAGAGAAGGCCGGTGGCGCCGAACGACGCCTTGACCCGGATTCCCGTCGCCTGCTCGAACTCCGTGGCAAGACGCTGCACCGGCTTCGTGAAGTTGGCGGCGACGGCGATTCGCACTTCATCGGCGTGGGCGCCAGCGGGAATCAGGGCGAAGAGGAACGGGATTGCAGGCCGGGCACGCAGCATGCGGAGGAACGGATTTTGCATGGGACGACTTCGAGGGCTCGTTGTGTAGGAAAAGACATCACGGTTTGCCGTAAGCACGTTTCATGCCGCGATATTCACGATGGGGGAAGTCGGATGATGGGCACGCAGCGGAGCGTTCCGCATCGATGGATCGGCCGTCTGGCCGTCGAAACCGAGTTTGGGGCATTTCTTGGCGATGCACGCATTCGCCTGCTGGAGGCGATCGACCGCGACGGGACCATTTCCCGCGCCGCGAAAGCCGTTCCCCTCTCATACAAGGCGGCATGGGACGCCATTGAAGCCATGAATGCGGCAGCGGGAGAGCCGGTCGTCGAACGCGTCACGGGCGGGCGCAAGGGCGGCGGGACGACACTGACGCCGTATGGAGCGCGTCTGGTTGCCATGTATCGCGCGATCGAGCGCGACTACCAGGAGGCCCTGGCCCATGTCGTTGCGCAGTTGGGAGACCCGTCCGGTGAGGAAAGCCCAGGCGACGAGGAAGGCCGGTTTCGCGAAACGCTGCGCGAGCGCTTCCTTCGCACGAGCGCTCGAAACCGCTTCTGCGGTTCGGTCACCGCGATCATCGAGGGGCCGTCCGGAATCGATGTCCGCATCCGACTCGCCGATGGCGTCGAACTCGGCTCGATCATCAGCCGGGCAAGCATGGAAAGCATGGATTTACGGATCGGAGTGCGGGTAAGCGTCTTTTTCAAGGCGGCGTCCGTGCGGGTCCTCACCGAGGGATTTCCCTGTCCGCCGGGTCACCGGTGCCTTGGCGGCACCGTGACCGGACTCCGGCAGGGGCCGGTCCATGCCGATCTGGAGGTCGCTCCGACGGGCTGCGAAGAAGGAAAGATCGCGGCCATGGTTTCTTGCGAGGTCTTGCGGTCCGACGGTCTGCAGGTCGGCTCCGCGTGCCGGGTCGCGGTGGACCCATCCAGCGTCGTTCTGGCCCGATTCGATCGTTCCTGATGGATGTCGGAGATGCGACAGCCCCCGAGGCGTTGTCGCCAATGCGACACCCCCGCCGGTCTCATGGGCGGCGGGAAGCGCAAGTAACGAACTGATTTTTCGCAAGGATTTCAGATTGGCACGGTTCTGGCTTTAGCGGTCTATGCGTGGGCATGGTGCCCGCGATTCCTCGGGAGGCCAGGGTGCATTGATCGCTGCTTCGGCAGCGTGAGGCGGGACGCTCGCGCCGGAAAACGACTTATCAAAGGAGAGGACTCCATGCCCTACAAAATCATCGCGTCGCAATGCACCGCCTGTTCGGCCTGCGAGCCGGAATGTCCGAATGTGGCGATCCGGGAGAAAAACGGAACCTTCGTAATCGATCCCAAGAAATGCACGGAATGCATCGGCCACTTCGATGATCCGCAATGCGTCGCAGTCTGTCCGGTCGAGAACACCTGCGTGATCGACAAGTCGTTGCCGCGGTATCAACCGGCCGCATAACCGAAGCCAACCCAGGGTACGGAGACAGATCATGGATGTGACGTTCACGCCGGCCGCGCAAGAGTTCATTCGTCGGATGATGCGATTTTCCGGAGGGGGCAGCGAGGCGGGATTCCGTATGACGGTCACGCCGGGCGGGTGCTCCGGATACAGCACGCAATTCAGCGTCGAGGAGCGCCCTGCACCCGGCGATGAGACCGTCTCGGTCGAGGGCGTGAAGGTGTTCCTTCCCGCGATCAGTCGTATATCGCTCGATGGTGCCACGGTGGATTTCTGCGACAACGTCCTGGAATCCGGTTTCACCATCCATAACCCAAACGCGGCTTCCTGCGGTTGCAGTACGAGCGGTGGGGGCGGCGGAAGCCCTTCGGTCACCAAGGTGAGCGTCGGCAGCATCGGGCGGCGGACCGAAACCAAGGGTGCGCCGTGAAGGTCATGCTCCGGCGTAGTGCGGGGGGGGCGCTTTCGGTCTATGTGCCGAAAAAGGACCTTGAAGAGCCTGTCGTGGCAACCGAACTCCCCGGATTGTGGGGCGGGTCGGTGACCCTTGCCAACGGATGGCGTCTTCGGCTTCCTGCGATGGAAGGGGAGCCAACGCTCCCCATCACCGTGGATGCCCGGCGCGTCGACGAGGGCGAGCCATAAGGAGGAAAAGATGACCCGTATCCGGAAGCAGGAAGACTGGATTCACTTGTTCCAGGGAAACATCGGCGTATGGGAGATGGAAGCGGTCCTGACTGCCATGCGCTCAGGGCGGATTTCCGAAGGAGAGTTGGTCGAGTCGTTCGAAGAAAACTTCGCCGACTACGTCGGCCGCACCTATGCGGTTGCCGTGTCCAGCGGGACCGCGGGGCTGATGCTCAGCCTGCGTGCGCTGGGGATCGGCCCTGGAGATGAGGTCATCGCCTCGCCGTATTCCTGGCATCAGATCGCCCACGCGATTTCGCTGGTTGGCGCAACTCCGGTCTTTGCCGATATGGATTACTGGAGCGGAACCCTGCAGCCGGCCGCCGTCGCCTCCCGGATCACATCTCGCACGAAAGCCATTCTCGCCGGCAATACGAACGGGCATCCCGCGCCTTGGCAGGGGTTGCGGGAACTTGCGGTGGAGCGGGAGATTGTTCTGCTCGAGGACTCGACCGAGTCGATCGGGTCGGTGTATCAGGGGCGGCGCACGGGGGCGTTTGGCCGATGCGCAATATTCGATTTCTCTCAGGCATCGGCTTTGGCTTGCGGGGAAGGCGGAATGGTCGTCACGGACGACCCGGGCCTCGCGACCGAACTGCGCCACATGCGCAGCCACCGGATCGAGGACCGTCTTTCGGTCTCGGTGGGCGGCCGCGTGCCGCTGCAGGCGGGAATGAGCGAGATCTCGGCAGCGCTCGGCTTGGCGCAACTTGATCGGATCGATGAAATCCTTGCGCAACGAAAAAAAGTCGAATCCCATTACCTGCGCCACATCCAGTCGTTCGAAGGAATCAAGCCGCCGTATCTTGCGCCGGACGTGGACGAGATTCATTGGTTCACCTATCTCGTTCATTTGGGAACGCGCTTCCCGCGCAGCGCGCGGAACCAGATTCTCGAAGATCTGGCAACCGAAAGCGTCGAAGCGGCGGCATATTGCAACCCGCTGCATCTGCAATATTTCTATAACCGATACGGCTACCGGAAGGGAGACCTGCCGACGGTCGAGCGGATTTCGGATCGAGCAATCGCGCTTCCGTTCCACGGCAACCTCCGCGAAGACGAAGTGATGTTCATCGTGGGCACGGCCAAGGATTCCTCGGCAAACGTCGGGGCCGGGGCCGCGATCTACTGATGATTTTCCTTCCCGGCCTTGCCGGGAAATGGTGAGGCAGAGGGATGAGCGAAAAACAGTTGGAGGAAATCCGGGCCGGTCTTTCGGCAGGCACCATCATTCCCTACCTCGGACCGGGAATGCTGGGTTTGGTCCCGAACGGGGCTCCCGTTCCGGCCACCCCGGAGGAGTTGGCCTTGGCAATCACCGCCAAGGTTTCGGTTCCGCACAAGATTCGCAAACGCCTGACCGCTGCGGCGCAGTTTGTCGAGAACTTCAAGCACCGGAAGACGATCGTGCGGCTGATGAGCGAGTGCTTCGCCGCGCCCGTCCAACCTTCCGCCCTGCATCGTTACCTGGCTTCGTTGCCGGAAATTTCGCTGATCGTCGACAGCTGGTACGACAGCGCCTGTTCCACGGCGCTTTCCGGAAGAAGCGACTGGGGCCAGGTGCAGGGTCTTTCCCAGTCGGAGCATTTCGGGACCTGGACGGGATATTTCGATTGCGAAGGAAATCCGAGGGACCCGGCCGGTGCGGCGGATTGGAATACGCTGCTGTATCGCCCCTTGGGTTGCGTACATCCGGCACGCAACTTTTTGGTTTCCGACACCGACTTCGTGGAAGTTCTGACGGAAATCGACATTCAGACGCCGGTGCCGCCGCGGGTCCAGGAATTGCGCTCGGGGCGACACTTCCTGTTTCTCGGATGCCGGTTTCAGGATCAACTGGAGCGGATTTTTGCGCGGCAGATCATGAA
The DNA here is from genome assembly GCA_021778935.1 of Pseudomonadota bacterium. The sequence goes on from JAJYBQ010000001.1 coordinate 18,677, forward strand.
GCGATCGTCCGATCGTCATTGGGCGATTCTTCCCGGGGAACTGACCCGCAAGGAAATCCGATTCCTCGAAGAACAAAACATCGAGCGCGTCGATCTATCGCTGGACGCGGTCGAGTCGTCCTTGGTCCGCAATGCGGTCCGACTATCACCCCCGGCGGCAATGCCGGAAAACCATTTGACCAGGAGTTAGTATGCCCATTCTCACCGTTCAACCATCCGGAAGCCGCTACGAGGCTGCCAGCGGTGCCAGCATTCTTGCCGCCTTGCGCGCCGCCGGAGAATCGATTCCCGGCAAATGCGACGGCAAGGGAGAATGCGGCGCCTGCCACATCTTTGTGCAGGAAGGGCGCAAGAGTCTGTCAAAGATCCAGCGCGTCGAGAATGAAAAACTCGACTCGATTCCCGGCGTAGGGTCGAAGTCGCGCCTGGCTTGCCAGGCGCTTCTGGGAGACGACGATGTTACGGTGGAACTGCTCGGGTTCCAGTCCGGATTCTAGGTTGGGCGCGGCGTGATCTGCCGCGCGCGGCTCCCATCCTTGGAGAGACGGATCCGAGGATGGGAACGCCGTATTGCAGTTCTGCTCATTTTCCGAGCGCCTTCAACTCGCTGAGCCGATCGGAAAACCGATCGAGAACATCCTCCGGCAGATCATCGAGCGTGCATAGTTCCTTTGCGCGCATGCCGACCTGATACCCTCTTCCGACCCACTCGACGCTGTAGATGTAATAGCGTTGCAGGAATGTACCGATCGAGCGCACGTATCCCACGTCTCCGCGCTCGACGAGAACATCCCCGATATCCTTGCCCGGGAACGTTCCGTCATTGCGCACCAGTTTTCGGCTGGCAACGCGCTCGCCGAACGTAAAGCGGGGAGACGACGTGATTTCGACTTCGTCGGACTCCTCCTTGCCCGCCAGTGCGGACAATTCGACGCGGTTCAAGTCCATGGCTACACCGGCCTGTTTTCCCGGACCTTGACCGGTCCCATGCCCCGCACCCCGTCTTCGTAGGAAATCTCCGGCCAGGAATCCGAGAAGCCGGCCGCCTTCTCGGCGATGATCCGGATCTTTCCGGCCGTGTCGAGTTTCTTCAGGTCGCCCCGATCGATTCCCAGCACTTCCAGCATTTCGTTGTAGACGGTCGCTTCGTCGAGAGGAAGAACCCGGAAGGTTGCGGAGCCCATGGCGATCCGGTATCGCTTGGAGATGTCCAGGTTTCCCGCGAAGAAGAAATATTTGCCACCGGCATCCAACTTGTCGGCGAGCAGATCCCGGAAGAGGCCGAGGTGCTCGAGCGATACTCCGAACGCCGCAAAGAACGAAAGCGCCGGCCTTCCGACGGCTCCGGTCATCATTACCTGATCCAGCTTGATTTCCGGCGGGCGGGCCTCGTCCGACAGCTTCTCGGCAAACTTCAAGGCGAGTTCGCCCCGAAAGGCATAGACGTCCGGTGCGACCGGGCCCTTGTAAACCGGGCTGAGAAGACGCCCTTCGGCGTCGAGCGAGGCGAATGGGGTTTGTGCGATTTCAGTCATGGTCTGTTGTCCTGAGGAAGATCGCATGACCACAAGCAAACTTCGTTCCCGCCATTCCTGTCGTAGCGTTCTTCGGCGTCGTTTCCATCGGCTCGCTCGCGAGGAACCCAGCGCGGACCCGTCGAACGCGGCGCGGAACTACCGCCTCGCGCCTGTACCGTTCCCGACAGTCATACCCGCCTTGTGCGGTTTCCCACATCCCGGCAAGCGCTCGCCGGGGCTCCCGGGAAATCCCGATTCATTATAAAAAACAGCGCGTTGTGCAACATTTTTGGGAGTGGCACGGCGATTGCTTGAGAGTCGGGTGGAGCACATGCCGAATCCGTAACCACCACCGAAGACCTACAGGGTTAGGGGTGCGCGGGCAGTCCCTGCAACGTTCGATTTCGACAATAAGCGCTTTGAAAAGGAGTTATGAAAAATGGGCAGTCTCAGACAAATCGCGTTTTATGGCAAAGGCGGTATCGGCAAGTCGACCACCTCCCAAAACACCCTTGCGGCCCTCGCCGAAATGGGCCAGAAGATCCTCATCGTCGGTTGCGACCCGAAGGCCGATTCCACCCGCCTCATCCTGCATTCGAAGGCGCAGGACACGATCCTGTCGCTCGCTGCGGATGCCGGATCGGTGGAGGACCTCGAACTCGAGGACGTCATGAAGGTGGGCTATCGCGATATCCGTTGCGTCGAGTCGGGCGGTCCGGAGCCCGGTGTCGGTTGCGCCGGGCGCGGCGTGATCACGTCGATCAATTTCCTCGAGGAGGAGGGCGCCTACGAAGGGGTGGACTACGTTTCCTACGACGTCCTGGGTGACGTGGTCTGCGGCGGGTTCGCGATGCCGATCCGCGAAAACAAGGCGCAGGAAATCTACATCGTCATGTCCGGTGAGATGATGGCCATGTATGCCGCCAACAACATCTCGAAGGGCATTCTGAAGTACGCCAACTCGGGCGGCGTGCGCCTGGGCGGGCTGGTTTGCAACGAGCGCCAGACCGACAAGGAACTCGAGCTTGCCGAGGCCCTGGCGCAGAAGCTGGGGACGAAGCTGATCCATTTCGTTCCGCGTGACAACATCGTGCAGCACGCCGAACTGCGCCGCATGACCGTGATGGAGTACGCCCCGGAGTCGAAGCAGGCCGACGAGTACCGGCAGCTGGCCAGGAAGGTTCACAACAACGCCGGCAATGGCGTGATTCCCACGCCGATCACCATGGATGAACTCGAGGATCTGCTCATGTCCCACGGGATCATGAAGCAGGTTGACGAGAGCATGGTTGGAAAAAAGGCCCACGAGGAGGCGGTGGCAGCCTGACGGGAAACCGGCAAAGGGCGGGGATTCGGCCGCACGAAAACCGAATATCCGCCCGATCCGACCCGTGACGAATCCGCCACATTTCCTTTATCCCATTCTCATTCATCGTTCTGGAGGGCCTCCTATGAGCCTCACCGCGGAAGAAACCAAGGCACGCAACAAGCAACTCATCGATGAGGTGCTCAAGGCCTATCCCGAAAAGACGGCGAAGAAACGCGCCAAACATCTGAATACCTTCGAAGACGGAAAAACCGACTGCAACGTCAAGTCGAACATCAAGTCCATTCCCGGAGTCATGACGATCCGGGGATGCGCCTATGCCGGCTCCAAAGGGGTGGTGTGGGGTCCGATCAAGGACATGATCCACATCTCCCACGGCCCCGTCGGCTGCGGCCAATACTCCTGGGGTTCGCGCCGGAACTATTACATCGGTACCACGGGCGTCGATACCTTCGTCACGATGCAGTTCACCTCGGATTTCCAGGAAAAGGACATCGTGTTCGGCGGCGACAAGAAGCTCGAAAAGATCATTGACGAGATCCAGGACCTCTTCCCCCTGAACAAGGGCATCTCGGTGCAGTCGGAATGTCCGATCGGTCTGATCGGTGATGACATCGAGGCGGTATCGAAGAAGAAATCCAAGGAGCTGAACGGCCATACCATCGTTCCGGTTCGCTGCGAGGGCTTCCGGGGCGTATCGCAGTCGCTCGGCCACCACATCGCCAACGATGCGATCCGTGACTGGGTGTTCGACCGGACCGATCCGAACAAGAACGCGTTCGAGTCGTCGCCGTACGACGTCGCGATCATCGGCGATTACAACATTGGGGGCGATGCATGGTCCTCGCGGATCCTTCTCGAGGAAATGGGCTTGCGGGTGATCGCCCAGTGGTCTGGAGATGGTTCGCTCGCCGAGCTGGAAAACACGCCCAAGGCCAAGCTCAACGTGTTGCATTGCTATCGATCGATGAATTACATCAGCCGGCACATGGAGGAGAAGTACGGAATTCCGTGGGTGGAGTACAACTTCTTCGGTCCGAGCAAAATCGAGGCGTCTCTGCGCGAAATCGCCAGTCACTTCGACGACAAGATCAAGGAAGGCGCAGAACGCGTCATCGCCAAGTACAAGGCGATGACCGAATCGGTCATCGCCAAGTACAAGCCGCGGCTCCAGGGGAAGAAGGTCATGCTCTTCGTGGGCGGACTGCGTCCGCGCCATGTGATCGGGGCGTACGAGGATCTCGGAATGGAAGTCGTGGGAACCGGGTACGAGTTCGGGCACAACGACGACTATCAGCGTACTACGCACTACGTCAAGGACGGCACGCTGATCTATGACGACGTCACCGGCTACGAGTTCGAGAAGTTCGTCGAAAAGGTTCAGCCGGATCTTGTCGGCTCCGGGATCAAGGAAAAGTACGTGTTCCAGAAGATGGGCGTGCCGTTCCGCCAGATGCACTCGTGGGACTACTCCGGCCCCTACCACGGTTACGACGGCTTCGCGATTTTCGCGCGGGACATGGACATGGCGATCAACAGCCCCGTTTGGGGGCTGACGAAAGCGCCCTGGAAGTAGCGAACCATCACCCTGCACCCTCTTCCCCTGGCGGGAGGAGGGGCGACAAAATACTGGAGTTTGACCATGCCGCAAAGCGTCGAAGAAGTCCTCGATCACGAGCAACTGTTTCGCCAGCCGGAATACCAGGAACTGTTTCAAAACAAAAAAGCGAACTTCGAGTTCGCGGTTCCCGTCGATCAAGTCAAGAATGTCATCGAGTGGACCAAGACCGTCGAGTACAAGGAAAAGAACTTTGCTCGCGATTCCCTCACCGTAAACCCGGCAAAGGCGTGTCAGCCCTTGGGGGCGGTGTTCGCGGCGAACGGGTTCGCCAGGACGCTGTCGTTCGTCCACGGGTCGCAGGGATGCGTTGCCTATTACCGATCCCACTTCTCGCGGCACTTCAAGGAGCCGACCTCCTGCGTTTCGTCTTCCATGACCGAAGACGCAGCCGTGTTTGGGGGCCTGAACAACATGATCGACGGACTGGCGAATAGCTACAGTCTGTACAAGCCCGAGATGATCGCGGTTTCCACGACCTGCATGGCCGAGGTCATCGGAGACGATCTCAACGCCTTCATCAAGACGGCAAAGGAGAAGGGGAGCGTTCCGGCCGAGTTCGACGTGCCGTTCGCGCATACCCCGGCGTTCGTCGGTTCCCACATCACCGGGTATGACAACACCATGCTGGGAATTCTCCGGCACTTTTGGGACGGAAAGGCGGATACGGCGCCGAAGCTTGAGCGCAAGCCGAACGAGTCGATCAATTTCATCGGTGGGTTCGACGGATTCGTGGTCGGCAATATCCCGGAAGTCCGCCGCATATTCGGCCTCATGGGGGTGGAGCATACGATCGTGTGCGATCCGTCCAACAACTGGAATACGCCGACCGACGGCGAGTTCCGGATGTACGACGGAGGAACCACCAAGGCGGAAGTGGAGTCCGCGCTGAATGCCAAGGCGACGGTCCTCTTCCAGGAATTCTGCTCGGTCAAGACCGCAAAACTCATCCAGGAGCATGACCAGGAGGTGGTCGCGCTCAACCATCCCATGGGGGTTCGCGGCACGGATCGATTCCTGATGGAAGTCTCGCGGATCACTGGCAAGGCGATCCCGCCGGAGCTGGAACGAGAGCGTGGCTGTCTCGTCGACGCCATTGCCGACTCCCAGGCGCATCTGCACGGCAAGAAGTACGCCCTGTACGGCGACCCGGATTTCACGCTGGGCATGACTGAATTCCTGCTGGAACTTGGGGCGGAGCCGACGCATGTCCTCGCCACCAACGGCGACGACACCTGGGCGGCCAAGGTTCAAGCGCTCTTCGATGCGTCTCCGTTCGGTGCGAACTGCAAGGTTTACCCGAAGCGGGACCTGTGGCACATGCGGTCGCTGCTCTTCACCGAGCGGGTCGACTTCATGATCGGCAACACCTACGGCAAGTATCTGGAGCGCGACACCGGGGTTCCGCTGATCCGGCTGGCGTTCCCGATCTTCGATCGGCACCACTACCATCGCATGCCGATCTGGGGCTATGAAGGGGCGATGCGGGTCCTGGTAATGCTGCTTGACGAACACTTCGAAGCGCTGGACGCGCGGACGAATATTCCGGCCGAGACCGATTATTCGTTCGACATCATCCGCTGAAGAAGTTGAGGAATCCCCCTCTCCCCATTGGGGAGAGGGGCGGAAGTACGGGGAGGTCCTGACCATGCCCACGAAGCTCGCAATGAAGGTGCAGGAAGTTTTCGACGAACCCGGCTGCGACAAGAACCGGGATAAGCCGGAAGCCGAACGCAAGAAGGGCTGCACCAAGCAGCTCGCGCCGGGCGCGGCGGCGGGAGGCTGCGCATTCGACGGCGCCAAGATCGCACTGCAGCCCATCGTGGACGCGGCCCATCTGGTTCACGGGCCCATCGCATGCGAGGGAAATTCCTGGGACAACCGTCACGCCGCATCGTCCGGGCCGTCGACGTACCGCATGGGGTTTACCACCGACATCAACGAGCTCGACGTCATTTACGGCGGCGAGAAGCGCCTGTACAAGGCGATCCGGCAGATCATCGAGCGCTACGACCCGCCGGCCGTGTTCGTCTATCAGACCTGCGTTCCCGCGTTGACCGGAGACGACATCGAGGCGGTGTGCAAGGCGGCATCGGAGAAGTTCGGAAAGCCGGTGATCCCGGTCGATTCGCCGGGATTCGCAGGCGTGAAGAATCTGGGCAACAAGCTCGCGGGCGAAGCGCTCCTCGACCATGTGATCGGCACGCGGGAGCCGGAGTGCACGACCCCTACCGACATCAACATCATCGGCGAATACAACCTGTCGGGCGAACTGTGGCAGGTCAAGCCGCTTCTCGACGCGATCGGGGTGCGCATCCTCGCCTGCATCAGCGGAGATGCGCGGTACAACGAAGTGGCCGGATCGCATCGGGCCAGGGCGGCCATGATGGTCTGCTCCAAGGCGATGGTGAACATCGCCCGCAAGATGCAGGAGCGCTACGACATCCCGTTCTTCGAGGGATCGTTCTACGGAATCGGCGATACCTCGGATTCCCTGCGCCAGATCGTGCGCCTGCTCGTGAACCGCGGAGCGCCGGAGGCGATTCTTGCCAAGGCCGAAGCGTTGATCCGGGAGGAGGAGGAGCGGGCGTGGGCGCGCATCGGGCCGTACCGGGACCGGCTGCGCGGCAAGCGCGTGCTGCTCATCACCGGTGGTGTCAAATCGTGGTCCGTCGTCGCCGCGCTGCAGGAAATCGGCATGGAGGTCGTCGGCACCAGCGTGAAGAAGTCCACCAGGGAAGACAAGCAGCGCATCATGGAGATCATGGGGAATGACGCCCACATGATCGACGACATGACGCCGAGGGAAATGTACCGGATGCTCAAGGATGCACGGGCCGACATCATGCTTTCCGGCGGGCGATCGCAGTTCGTTGCGCTCAAGGCGAAGATGCCCTGGCTCGACATCAACCAGGAACGCCACCATGCCTATGCGGGGTATGAGGGCATGGTGACCCTCGTGCGGGAAATCGATCGCGCGATCCACAACCCCGTCTGGGATCAGGTCCGCAGACCGGCACCGTGGGAGGACGGCGCGCCGTCGTGGGATGCCGGCATGCCGTCGCTGCCGGGCGCCGAGGATGACGAAGGAGGGGTGCGGGCAGCGGCACTGCCGCAACCGGAGCCGGATTCGGAACCCGTCCATCTTCCGGAACTCGGGTAGCAAAGATCCTCATGGCAACCGTCAATGCCCATGCGAAGCCGGCCACCGTCAATCCGCTCAAGATGAGCCAGCCGCTGGGGGCCGCATACGCCTTTCTCGGCATGAACCGATGCATGCCGGTGATGCACGGCTCGCAGGGATGCACGTCGTTCGGCCTGGTGCTGCTCGTGCGCCATTTCTGCGAAGCGATTCCGCTGCAGACCACCGCCATGAACGAAGCGACCACGATCCTGGGCGGGATGGACAATATCGAGAAGGCGATTCTGAACATCCGCAATCGCGCCAAGCCGGATCTCATCGCAATCTGTTCCACCGGGCTGACGGAAACCAAGGGCGACGACGTGGGCGCCTGGCTCAAGCTTGTGCGGGACCGTCGACCGGAACTGACGGACACGCAGATCGTCTATGTTTCCACCCCCGATTTCGTGGGGGCATTCCAGGACGGATGGGCGAACGCCGTCACCGCCCTCATCGACGCGATCGTCGTTCCGGCGGCACGCCGCGATCCGCGCCGGGTCAACGTCCTGCCGGGATGCCACCTGACGCCGGCGGATATCGAGGAACTGCGGGACATCATCGAATCGTTCGGTCTGGATCCGGTGTTTCTTCCCGATCTGTCGGGATCGCTGGACGGCCACATCCCCGAAGATTTTTCCCCGACCACCTTGGGGGGGACCAGACTCCAGGATGCGCGCGGCATGGGTGCGGCCGCGGCCACGATCGCCGTCGGGGAACAGATGCGTCCTTGCGCGCGGCGTCTGCAGGAGCGCACGGGCACGCCGTTCGAGGTGTTCGACCGCCTGACCGGGCTGGAGTCCAACGATCGGCTGCTCCGCTGGCTGTCCGAACTTTCGGGACAACCGGTGGCCCGGCGCTGGCGCAAGCAGCGCAGCCAGCTGCAGGACGCCATGCTCGACGCGCACTTCTTTTTCGGCGGAAAAAAGGTTGCGATCGGCGCGGAACCCGATCTGCTGTGGTCGCTTGGATCGCTGCTCGCCGAGATGGGCTGCGAGATTGCCTGCGCGGTGACGACGACTCAGTCTCCGCTGCTGGAACGGCTTCCCACCGCGGAAGTGCGGATCGGAGATCTCGAGGACCTGGAAACCGGTGCCGCCGGGTGCGATCTGCTGGTCACGCATTCGCATGGCCGGCAGGCGGCGGAGCGTCTGCAGATTCCGCTTTACCGGGCCGGTCTTCCCATGTTCGATCGGCTCGGCGCTGCGCACCGGTGCATGGTCGGATATCGGGGGACCCGCGACACGCTGTTCGACATCGCGAACCTGATGCTGGGCGATGCGAGCCGGCACGAAGCGACGCCGCAGACTTGGGAATTGCCGCAAAAAACGAAATCGGCCGTCTTGAACGCCACTTGACCGGAGCATGCCGCCTATGAAAGTCGCCTTTGCAACGCAGGACAGACAGCGCGTCGACGCGCATTTTGGTTGGGCGAAAAACATCGCCGTGTACGACGTTCGACCGGACGGCTACGACTATGTGGATACGTACACATTCGACGGCGACCTCCAGGAGGATGGAAACGAGGACAAGCTGGCGCCGAAGCTCGATGTCATCCGCGACTGCGCGATCGTGTATGTCGCGGCGATCGGCGGTTCCGGGGCCGCCCGGGTGGTCGCAGCCAAGATCCATCCGATCAAGGTTCCGGAGCCCGAACCCATTCTGGACATTCTCGATCGCCTGATTCCCGTGCTGAAGGGAACCCCGCCGCCATGGCTGCGAAAGGCCATGATGAAGGGGCAGGATCGATCCTTCAACTTCGACAGCGGGGAGGAATAGCGTGGAAGTACAAACGGCGGTGAAAAACAATGAACTCGGGGCATTTCCGGAATCGGCGTTTCTGGTCGAGCTCGTCAAGCAGTGGAGAGCGCAGGATCTGAACGGCGCCTGGGACAAGAAGAGCGATGCCGACCTGATCGCTCCCTATATCGTCACCAAGGAGCAGCGCCGCGAGACTCCGATCATCGGCGATCCGGATCCGGAAACGCTGTGGCGGGTGGAACTGTTCTTCAACGCCGTCGGCTTGGCGATCGAACGCCGCACGGGAATCATGGTTTCGCCGATGATGAAAATGCACCATGAAGGATTCGGTCGCATGGTGCTGCTGGCGGGAAGGCTGGTGGTCGTAAACAAGCAGTTGCGCGACGTGCATCGGTTCGGGTTCGAGAGCATCGGGAAGCTCGTCGAGGAAGGGGAGAAATACGTCGCGGCCGGCGTGGAAATGATCGAGCAGTTTTCTGCGGCGGCGCGCTTCGGATAAGGAGGATTCCATGGAAACGGAGTCGTTGGAAGACCTGAAGGCACGTGGAAAGAAGCTCTCGGCCCGCGCGATGAACTGCAAGATGGAGCTGCACGACCTTTCCGAGGAACTTCCGGTCAATTGGGAAAAGATTCTGGACGTCGCGCAACGTACCCATGAGGCGTTCGCCGCACTGCAGGATGTACGAGCCCGGATCACGCAGGCAGGAGGATAGGGGAATGGCGGAATTCACGATCGTCCTGCCCAGCGGAAAGACATGGACGCCGCGCTATGCGCAGTCCATCAATGAGACCAAATGTATCGGTTGCGGTCGCTGCTTCCGCGTATGCGGTCGCGATGTCCTGCAGCTGGTCGGCCTGGATGAGGAAGGCGAGCGCGTCGCCGTGTCGGTCGATCCCGACGACGATGACGACGACGTCGAGTACGAAAAGAAGGTCATGACCATCGCCCACCCGGAAAACTGCGTTGGTTGCGAAGCGTGCATGCGAATCTGCCCGAAGAAGTGCTATACGCACACGCCAGCCGCGGCGTGAGCCGCAGGCCGATTGGTCATTCTCCAGCCCGGAGTCTCAGGCCGCCCGCAGGGCTTGGCTTTCCGGACCTTCGTCTTCCGGGCCGAAGCAGCGATCGTAGTCGATGCAGTCTGCGCAGCGCGGTGCGCGACAGAGCGGGACCCCCGCCCGTTCGCACAGTTTCCGGTACAGGAATTTCTTCCACTTCATGTTTCGCGTGTTGCCGGCAGAAAGCGCCGGAAAGTACTCCAGGAACAGGTGCGATAGTGCACGCCGATTTGGCAACCCCATGTCCTGCCAGAGATGTGATTCGGCCATCGACGCCGACGCGATGCAGTATGCGAGCCATTCGGCGGCTTCATCCAGCCTGGCCGCGTTTTCCCGCAGGAGATGAAGCAGATCATCGAACTCGTCGGATCCGGCGGCTGGTTCTGATGCAACGCCGTTTTGCAGCGAAATTCCCGGAAAACAGGTGCGCATCAGGCGCTGGAATCGATCCTCCGGAAGCCCGCGAATGAGCGGGCGTCGATTGGACTCGAGCGCCCGGGCGATCGTTCCGGCAAACGCGACGGTCAGCGGCTCGTCGGGAAAGCGGCTTTTTCGCACCAGCTCTGCGGTGAGCTGCCCGGGCATGGTCGCATCACCCGAATTTGAAGAGAATCCCGTATCCGCCGCGGGGATATTCCCACGCGACGTTGCGATGCTCTTCGCAGATGATGCGGCACGTCCCGCACTCGAGGCAGCCGTCGGTGATCAGTACCACCCGGCCGCTTCCTTCTCGGGTGTAGCATCCGGCGGGGCAGCAGACCGTGCATTGCTGACTTGCGCATGAGTCCGCGCAGATGCCGGGGTCGATGATGCCGATGTGGGGACGCCCCGCATCCACCCGATAGCGGTTCTGAAACAGTTTTTCTTCGACACGCAGTCCGCTCATTCGAAAGCCCTCCACATTTTGTAGGCGTCGGACACCATTCCGAGCAGGGAACGGCGCGACCGGAATCCCTTCCTGACCAACTGCTCCTTGGACTTCTTGTCGGCACCGTCGACATGCAGCAGGGTGTGCGCGGCTTCGCTGAGCAGCTCCGGATAGTCGGTAAAGAACTGCGGATTGCCGTGCAGGATCTCCGGCATGTTCCGGTACTTCTTCAGATCCTTCATCACGAAGCTTTCATCCAGCTTTGCGCGGTAGCGGGAGAGGTTCCCCGCGGAGAACGACTTTCCCTCGCGCGCAAGCTCGATGACCGTCTCGGCGGCGAGGCGGCCGCTCGTCATGGCGAGGTTCGATCCTTCCCGATGCACGGAGTTGACGAACATGGCGGCATCTCCGACGACCAGCCAGCCATCGCCGGCGAGTTGGGGAATCGCCTTGTATCCGCCCTCCGGAATGAGGTGCGCGCAGTACTCCTTCATTTCGCCGCCTTCGAGAAGCGGCGAAATGGCAGGGTGCGCCTTCATCTGTTCGAGAAGTTCGTACGGTGAGAGCTTTTGGCGCTTGAAATCCGAAAGCAGGCAACCCACACCGACCGTGATCGACTCCCGATTGGTATACAGGAAGCCGGTTCCGGCCATTCCGCGGGTGATCTTTCCCATCATCTCGATGACCACGCCGGCATCGCCGGAAACATTGAATCGGCTCTCCACCGTTTCCTGTGGAAGGAAGTGGATCTCCTTGACGGCGAGCGCCACCTCGGCGGGCTTCAGTTCGGGCCGGAATCCGGCCTTGCGCGCGAGCATCGAATTGACGCCATCGGCGAGGATGACGATGTCGGCATAGACCGTACCGCCCACACGATCGGTCTGCACGCCGACCACCCTGCCGTCGTCGAGCAGAAGATCGCGTACCGTGGTCTCGCAGATCAGCAGCGCACCCGCCTCCTGCACCTTTTCGGAGAACCACCTGTCGAACTGCGCACGGAGGATCGTGTAGCGGTTGTAGGGGGGCTTGTTGAAGCGATTCGAACGGTAGTGCGATCCGACGAAGGATTCGTCGTCAAGAACCCACATGCGCTGCTCGATGATGTGGCGTTCAAGCGGAGCGTCGTCCCGAAAATCCGGAATGATTCGTTCGAGCGCATCGGAATAGAGGATTGCACCCTGGACGTTCTTCGATCCGGGCGTTTCCCCCCGCTCGATCTGCAGAACCTGCAACCCCGCCTTCGCCAGCGTATACGCCGCGGCGTTTCCGGACGGACCGGCTCCCACCACGATCGCATCGAATTTCGTCGCCATGTCGCCACCTCCCTCAAACGGCCATCTTCACGACCGCCAACTGCTGGCGGAACGCCTCGGTCAATGCCGGCAGGATCGTCATGGCATTGCCGACGATTCCGTATGTCGCGAAATCGAAAATCGGCGCATTGGGGTCGCTGTTGATCGCCACGATCACATCCGATCCTTCCATTCCGACCCGGTGCTGCACGGCACCGGAAATTCCGGCAGCGATATAGAGCTTCGGTCGAACCGTCTTCCCGGACTGGCCGACCTGCCGGTCGGTTTCGACCCAGCCGGACTGCACGGCCGGACGCGAGGCGCCGACCTCTGCGCCGAGGGTCATCGCGAGATTCCAGATCAGCTGGAAGTTGTCGGCGTTCTTCATGCCGCGCCCGCCGGCAACGATGACATCGGCAAACGGCAGTTGCGGCTTCCCTTGGCGATCATCCGGAATGTAGTCGATCACCTTGGTGACGATCTGCGATTCGATCAGGCCCAGGTGGTGGTCGATCACCGTTCCCCGGCGCGACGGATCGCGATCCGGCATGACCATTACGCGCGGACGCACCGTTGCCATCTGGGGGCGATAGTTGAGCGTAAGAATCGTGCAGAGGAGGCTGCCGCCAAACGTCGGCCGCGAAGCGGCGAGGCTCCGGTTCTCGAGGTCGATGGCGAGATCCGTACAGTCCGCCGTCAGACCGGTCTTGAGGGTCGTGGCGACGCTGCCCGCCAGATCGCGCCCCTGCGTCGTCGCGCCCAGAAGCAGGATCTCAGGCTGATACGTTTCGACGAGGTCGGTTAGCCCCTTCGTAAATGGCTGGTTTCGGTAGCTCGCGAGAACCGGGTCCACGATCCGGTAGCAGAGGTCCGCCCCATGGTGGAACGCCTCTTCGCAGAAGCGACGGGTCTGCTCATCCGACGCGCCCAGCACGACGCCAGCGAGCGGGACGCCGAGCTGGTCGGCGAGTTTTCGGCCCTCTCCGAGGAGTTCCCACGATACCGGGTGGACTTCTCCGCGCTCATGTTCCACGAACACCCATACGCCCTGATATGCCTTGAGGCGTTCGTCGAGTTCGAATTTCCCCTTGCCACGGCGCACCGGGGTTTTATCGGCGTTCACGGTGGGCTCCTTTTACGATTCCGCACGACGTCCAAGGGACGCCGCGATTTTCGGGTGCTGCGTGAAGATTCGCGCAACCACGGTTACGGCGAGGTCGGCGGGCGCGTCGCCGTCGGCCTGAATGATCTGGGCGCGGGTCGCCCTGGGCTGCGGCGCAAACACTTTGCTAACGACCGTGGGGGATCCCTTCAGGCCGATCTTGCCGACGTCTTCGATTCCTGCAGCGATCCGGTCCCAGGTCTGAACCTGGTGGCGGGCGGCACGGAACATGTTGTCCATGCTCGCGAAGCGCATTTCGTTGGTTCCCTCCAGCATCGTGATCAGGCAAGGGAGCTTCGTCTCCAACACCTCGACGCCTCCCTCGGCGCGTCGCTCGACCTCGATCATCCGGGACGTCGGATCGAGGGAGCGAATCTTGGAAACGTAAGTGAGAAGCTGGAGGTCGAGCCGTTTGGCGACGCCGGGACCGACCTGGGCGGTGTCGCCGTCGATCGTCTGCTTTCCGGCAAAGACGACATCGACCGCGTGGGTCCGGTGAATCTGACCGATCGCCGAAGAGAGGGCATACGAGGTCGCAAGCGTGTCGGCGCCCGCAAACGCGCGGTCCGTCACCAGAACTGCGTCGTCGGCTCCGAAGGAAATGCATTTTCGCAATGCCGCTTCGGCCTGAGGAGGACCCATCGTGATGACGGTGATTCGGCCGCCGTGTTGGTCTTTGAGGCGCAAGGCCTCCTCGAGGGAAAATAGATCGTACGGATTGACGATTGCCGGCACACCTTGGCGCATGATGGTGTTGGTGACCGGATGCACGCGAATCTGCGCGCTGTCGGGAACCTGTTTGATGCAGACGACGATATGCATGGCGCGCTACCCGGCGAGAGACGCCTTTGCCTGCGACGGCAGGGTGGCGGAGAGTTTGGCAAGCGAAAACCGCGGTCCGTCGGCATCCTGAAATACCTTGAACACTTTTTCCGTTGCCGCGTTGGAGATGACGAAGTCCTCGTAGGCCTTTTGAAGCAGACTCCGGTACCGCTCTTGCGCGCCGTCCTCGGGCATGGATTCGATCGCGGATCGTTCGCGCTCGATATATTGGTGCCAGCGCTTCAGGATATGCAGGCGATTGACGTGTACGATTCCTTGGTCGTACGCAATGCCAAAGAAATTGAAAAACTCCTCTGCGGCGGAGAGGCCTGCCATGCGCTTCTCAAGGGTGTGGATTCCGTCGTTCATTGCGATTTCTCCCCGCATTTCGCTTCCTCCAGATAAAAGCGCTTCAGTTCTGCCGGCGTCGGCGGACGTTTTGTTGCAACGGCGTGCCCGCGGATGCGTTCGAGAAGCCGCGTGACGTCCGACCCGCCGACGGTGAGGCCGAGTTGCGCGTATGCATCGATGACACTGTGTGACCCGGAGTGCTTTCCGAGCATGGTGGTGTGCGTCCGGCCAACTTCCTCCGGATCGAACGCCTGGTAGTTGCGCGGATCCTTGCGAAGGCCGTCGACGTGAATTCCGGCTTCGTGAGTGAAGGCCGCTTTCCCAACGATGCTTTTGTTGGCGGCGACCGTTCGGCCGGAGGCCTGTTCCACGAGGCGCGATATCGTCGGAAAATGCCGGGGGTTGATGGAAGTCTTCATTCCGTAGATGTGGCGCAAGGCCATCACGACTTCTTCCAGGGCGGCATTTCCGGCCCGCTCCCCTAGCCCGTTGACGGTGGTGTTCGCATGCGTTGCCCCGGCGGCGATGGCCGCAAGAGTGTTGGCGGTCGCTAGTCCCAAATCGTCATGGGCATGGATTTCCAACGACAGGTCGCTCTCGGTCCGCAAACGCCGGATTCGGTCCCAGGTGTGAAACGGGTCCAGAATTCCCAAGGTATCGGCAAATCGGAATCGGAATGCTCCTGCGTACTGAGCGGATTCGAGGCAGCGGCACAGGAAATCCATGTCGGCGCGCGAGGCGTCCTCGGCGCCGACGCTGACGTCGAAGCCGAGATCGATGGCTCGCGGGACGAATTCGCGGATTTGGTCCAGTACCCAGTCGCGTGAACGTCGGAGCTTGCATTCGATCTGGACGTCGGATACGGGAATCGAAAGATGGATGCGGTCGGCGCCGCAGCGCGCTGCGGCTTCCAGATCGTGGGCACACATGCGGCCCCATACCGTAGTAAGAACCGGGAGACCCATCGCTACGACGGCGCGGATGTCGTCGATCTCCCCATCTCCCATCGCGGGAATTCCGACTTCCAGTTCCGGTACGCCCGCACGCGCCAGCGCTCGGGCGATCGCGAGTTTTTCCTCGGTGGTGAATGCGACGCCGGCAGTCTGTTCCCCATCGCGCAGCGTGGTGTCATGAATCGTAACCATATCGGGCACTCGCAGAATTTGTGAAATCCCTCGTGACTCGTTGCATCGAGACTCGGAACGACAACCCTGACGTAATCCTTCGCAAATGGCATGCCAATTCCCGGTGGATTTGTTTTCCTTCGTAAAAACAGGAGGTTGTCGGCGACCGACGGAGGAGGCCGGTCGCCGCGCCCGAGGACGGTGGGCTTTGTGACGCGGTTTGTATGGTTTGATACAGAGCGGAGGGTGGACTGCGGTTCGTCGCGATCAGCGAAACGGGCTCCAGTCGTCTTCCTGCCTTGTCCATGCATCGTCGGTCGCCGCGGACGCGCGTGCGCGTGCGATGAGTTCCTGCGCCTCGGCGCCACTTCGATCGAAGGCCGACACCGCAGCGGAGAGACATTTCGCCTTCTCGGTCAGGCTGGACGCCGCGGTGGCGGTCTTTTCGACCAGCGCTGCGTTTCGTTGCGTCGTCCGATCCATGTTCGCGACGGCCTCGTTGATCTGGGCGATCCCCATGCTCTGTTCCTCTGTGGCAGCCGAAATTGCGGCAATGAACTCGGCAACCTTCCGTACCTGGTCGACGATTTCTCCCATCGACGCCTGCGCGTCCGAAACCAGCGCCGCGCCGGAATTCACCGTCCGCATCGATTCCGCAATCATGTCCTTGATTTCCCGTGCGGCGTGCGCGCTGCGCTGGGCGAGATTCCGAACCTCTCCGGCGACCACCGCGAATCCGCGTCCTTGCTCTCCCGCGCGCGCCGCCTCCACCGCGGCGTTGAGCGCCAGGATATTCGTCTGAAACGCGATGCCGTCGATGACCCCGATGATCTCGCCGATTTTTCGACTCGACGCCGTGATCGCATCCATGGTATCGACCACCTGGGCGACGGCGGCGCCGCCGTGTTCGGCCGAACGGGAGGCGGTAATCGCCAGTTCCCGCGCCTGCCTCGCCGACTCTGCGTTTTGCTTTACGACACCGGCCATCTGTTCCATCGACGCAGCGGTTTGTTCGAGACTCGTCGCCGCCTGTTCCGTGCGCGCCGAAAGATCCCCATTCCCATGGGCGATTTCGGTGCTGGCCGTTTCGATGCCGCCGGCTTGCCCTGAGACGTCATAGAGAATGGCATTCAAATTCAGGCCGGACTGGGAGATCGAACGCATCAGCATTCCGATCTCGTCGACCCGGTTCATCGGAACGGCATCCGTCGTCTGTCCGCTCGCGACGCGCTTGGCCTGCTCGGCGACGAGGGCCAAGGGTCGCGCGATCCGTGCCTCGAGCAGAAAGCCGGCCGCGGCGATGCCCGTCAACAACGCCGCGGCCAGTCGGAACAGGGACATCGCATTCAAACCCGCCGAGAGCACGGCAGCCATCGAAATGACGAAGACCGCGGCCATTGTGCTGCGTATCAGCCAGCGCGCCGGCAACAACTGGAATGCCGAGAGCCACCCTCGGATACCGGTGTGCACGAGGATTCCCTTATGAATCTTCCGTCCCGCGAGCGCCCCCTCCCGCATCCTGGGGTAGAGCGCTTCGGCCGCGGCCACCTCATCCGTCGTCGGCTTGGTCCGCACCGAGATATAGCCGACCAGTTGCCCATCACGCCGTTGCGCCGCGGCGTTGGCCCGGACCCAGTAATGGTCTCCGTCTTTGCGACGGTTCTTCACCAGGGCACTCCAGGGCTCTCCGTTCCGAATCGTCGCCCACATGTCGGAAAACGCCTCCGGCGGCATATCGGGGTGGCGCACGATATTGTGCGGTTTGCCGATCAGTTCTTCGCGGGGGAATCCGCTGACCTCGACGAACGCCGAATTGGCGTAGGTCAACCGGCCCGCCGGATCTGTCGTGGACATGAGCGTTGCCCCGTCGGGAAATGGGTATTCGCGCTGTGTTACGGGAGTATTTTTACGCATGGCTTCCTCCCCGGCCTTGGGAAATTCCACACGGAATTCGCATTCCCTTGCTGCGTGCTCGAAGCGGGTTCCTGCCCGCACGCACATCGGTGGGTTGGTGCGGAGCACCGGTGCCGCCCAAGGACGGTGCAAATTGCCTTCTACTTGCGTTCATGGCCACCTCCGGATGAGTTGCATCGACGCTGCACGCAAGTTCGGTGCCAGTTGTGCGCCGTCGCAGGGATGCCTATGCGATGACTGCGCTGGTCCTGCCGAAGAGGGCCGGGAAATGTCTGGAAAGCGCTCCTCGCTTGGGGATCGGGTTCGGCCTGTTCGACCCGTGGTCGAAGATGCGCTGCAGACAAGGGGCTATCGTGAGCGGATGCGCCGCCGCTCGGCGGAGTTGTAGTTGCTGAAATGCCCCTCCTTGGCCGCCTGCGCGCGGGCGCGCGACACGATTCCCGGCGTCCGCGCTTGCGGTGCAGTCGCGGCGACCAGCTTGTCCAAGCGCTGGCTACCGCACGCGGGACAGGCGGGAACCGCGGACGTGCGCACGAGCAGCTCAGAGGTCTGGCCGCATTCGCTGCAACGGTAGTCGTAGATCGGCATGCTTCCTCTTTTGATGATGACTTGGTGTGGGATACGCAAGAAAAATGCCCATTGATGGACGGATAGTCATTGGGGCATGGAATTTGCGTTGTTCATGTGGCACCTGGCCGCCTTCGCCTGATGCGGTGGGGGCTTGGGAATCGGGAGGGGCTCATGGGCAAGGTGGCAGGCCACGGCGAGCGTCTGCAACTGGTAACGATCTACGAGATAAGCAAGATTCTGGCCGCGTCTTTTGACTTGCAGAAAACGCTGCAGGAAATTCTGAACGTGCTCGCCACCCACCTTGAGACCCGGCGGGGCATGATCAGCCTGATTCACGAATCGGGTGAACTGGAACTTGCCGGCGCCAGCGGAATGTCTGGCGACGAGTTCCGGCGCTGTCGTGCCTGCGTCAACGAGGACATCAACGGGGCCATCTTCCAGACAGGACTGCCGATCGTGATCGCCGACCTGTCGAAAGAGCCGCGCTACCACCACTGTGTCCATAAACTCGACACGGTCGGCAAGACGATCGCCTTGATCGGTGTGCCGATCAAGGCGGGGCGCGAGATGCTGGGCGTGATTTGCATCGAGCGCGTCGTCCACGCCTCCGGGGACGGCCAGACCTTTGATCAGGACGTCCATCTGCTCCAGGTCGTGGCCAACCTCGTCGGACAAATTGCGCGGTTGCATCGGCAGGCGGAATCGGAGCCGATGGCGCCGGTCGAGGCGCCGTCGGACACGCCGAAGGAGGCCAAAACGAGATACCGATTGGCCAACGTCATCGGTCTTTCCGGGGCGATGCAGCAGGTATTTGCGGAAGTGCACAAGTCGGCTCCGTCCCGCTCGACGATCCCGCTGCGTGGAGAAAGTGGCACGGGCAAGGAGATCGTCGCCCGTGCGATCCATCACCTCAGCCCGCGCAAGGATCGGCCGTTCATCACGGTCAATTGTGCGGCGCTCTCGGAAAGTTTGCTCGAATCCGAACTGTTTGGCCACGAAAAAGGTGCCTTTACCGGGGCCCAGCTTCAGCGCAAGGGGCGATTCGAACTGGCCGAAGGCGGCACTTTGTTCCTCGACGAAATCGGCGAGATTTCGCTGGCATTTCAGGCGAAGATGCTGCGCGTGTTGCAGGAGCGCGAATTCGAGCGCGTCGGCGGGGATCGTCCCATCAAAGTCGACGTCCGGCTGATCGCGGCGACCAACCGCAATCTCGAAAAGGCGGTCTCCGAGGGCGACTTTCGCGGCGACCTGTACTTCCGCATCAACGTGGTCAGCATTTTCCTGCCTCCCTTGCGGGAGCGGCGCGACGACATTCTGCCGCTGGTGGGGCATTTCCTGGACAACTACAACCGAGAAAACCGGAAGGCGATGGCGATCTCGCCGGAAGCCCTGAGCATCCTGATCAATTGTCATTGGCCGGGAAACGTGCGCGAACTCGAGAACTGCATCGAGCGTACTGCGACGATGGCCTGCGGCACTGTGATTCGTGAGGACGATTTCCCCTGTTCGCACAACAAGTGCTTGACCAGAACGCTGCATGATATGGAAATCGATTCGCCCCCTGCTGTGGTTGCGCTGACGGATGCCGGGAACATGGCATCGCGCGTAATTCCGATCAGGCCGCTTGGGCTGGAGCGCGAGGCGGAAGGACCGCCCGAGTCCGAGCGAAGCCGGCTGCTATGGGCGCTCGACCAATGTCGGGGCGTGCAGGCCAGAGCCGCGCGCCTGCTCAATATCTCGCCGCGCCAGTTCGGCTATGCCTTGCAGAAGCACAACATCCGGGTGCGGAAGTTCTGATGGGACTCCCATCCTATTGATCTAAAATATCTCTTCGAGGCGCTGGCCGGCGAGAATGCGCTTGATACTGGCATCCATGCGGCGTGCCGCGAATGGCTCGGTGACGCGGTTCAGTGCATCGGTGGCGCGCTTGAGCGAATCGAGGCTGTCGCCGCCACCGGTCTCGATGATGTCGGCGAGCGAGTACATCGACCGTTCGACCTCGGTGCGCTCGATTGGCGACAGCAGCGTCACGCCGTCCTCGGCCAGCGCGGCGCTGGTGGCGTCGATCAGGCGCCGCGCATCGATCTGGGCTTCGCGGAGCATTCTCGTCTGCATGTCGATCTCGGCCTTGCCGTACGCGTCGCGCAGCATCTGCGCGATGTGCGCGTCGTCGATCCCGTAGGACGGCTTGACCACGATCGCGGTTTCGACGCCGGATGTTCTCTCGCGTGCGCTGACCGACAGCAGGCCGTCGGCGTCGATCTGGAACGTGACGCGGATTCGCGCCGCTCCGGCCACCATCGGCGGAATGCCGTGGAGCTCGAAGCGAGCGAGGGATCGGCAGTCGGTCACGAGATCGCGCTCTCCCTGCGCGACGTGCAGACTCATCGCCGTCTGCCCGTCCTTGAAGGTGGTGAAGTCCTGCGCCTTGGCAACGGGAATCGTCGAGTTTCGTGGAATGATCTTCTCGACCAGCCCGCCCATGGTTTCCAGCCCGAGCGAGAGCGGGCAGACGTCGAGCAGCAGCAGGTCATCGCCGCGCTGGTTGCCGGCGAGGAGGTTCGCCTGGATCGCCGCGCCGAGCGCGACGACCTGGTCGGGATCAAGGTTGGTCAGCGGCTCTCGGCCAAAGAACTCCTTTACCGCGCGGCGGATCACCGGCATGCGGGTCGAGCCGCCGACCAGTACCACGCCGTTGACGTCGGCGACGCGCAAGCCTGCGTCGCGCAAGCCTTTTCGTGTGGCATTCAACGTGCGTTCCGTGAGCGCATGCGTAAGCTCGGCGAATGCGTCCCGTGTGAGCGGAAGATCGATCGTCCGCCCGCCGGGGAGTTCCGCATTCACGCGGACCTGCGGCAGTTCCGTCAGGGATTCCTTGGCTGCGCGCGCTTGTGTCAGCAACTGGCGCATGTCCTTCGCGGGCAAATCGGCGGCGCCGGTGTTGGCAATGATCCAATCGACAATGGCGCGATCGTAGTCGTCTCCGCCGAGGGCGGAGTCGCCGCCGGTCGCGAGCACCTCAAATACGCCGCGCGAGAGGCGCAGAATCGAGATGTCGAACGTCCCGCCGCCAAGGTCGAAGATGGCATAAAGGCCCTCGGCCGCATTATCCAGACCGTAGGCAATCGCCGCGGCGGTAGGCTCGTTGAGCAGACGCAAGACATTGATTCCGGCGAGCCGCGCCGCGTCCTTCGTCGCCTGGCGCTGCGCGTCGTCAAAGTGGGCGGGAACCGTAATGACGGCGCCGACCAGATCCCCCCCGAGACTTTCCTCGGCGCGTGTGCGCAGTACGCCGAGGATTTCAGCCGATACTTCGAGCGGACTCTTGATTCCGGCAATCGTATCGAGTCCGACCATGCCGGGCGAGTCGACGAATCGATAGGGGCCGGCGGATTGGCCAAGGTCCTTCAGCTCCCGTCCCATGAGGCGCTTGACGGAGACAATGGTGTTGCGCGGATCGGCAGTCTGCTGCGCCTGGGCTTCGTGTCCGACGGCTTGTGCGCCCAGCCGGCCGTATTGCACGACCGAAGGAAGCAGCGCACGCTGCTGTTCGTCGCGCAGCACGGTCGGGGATCCGCTCATCACCGAGGCGACGAGGGAATTTGTCGTTCCCAGGTCGATGCCGACGGCAAGGCGGTGCTGATGTGGGGCGGCAGCGTGGCCAGGTTCGGCGATTTGCAGTAGGGCCATGTTCGCTTTCCGTTGGGGTTCGGGTGCCGTGGCTGCGCTGGTACCCGGATTCGACCGCATAGGCGATCGGTGGGGGCCGCGGATCCGCGCGGTCTGGGTGTGTGGCAGTCCTACATGGAGAACGAACTGCCGCAGCCGCAGGTGGAGGTCGCGTTCGGATTCTTGATGGTGAAGCGCGAACCCTCCAGGCTTTCTTCGTAATCGATCTCGGCGCCGGCAAGATATTGCATGCTGGTGGTGTCGATCAACAGAACCACGCCTTCCTTTTCCATGCGCAGGTCGTCGTCGGCGACGTTTTCGTCGAAGGCAAAGCCGTACTGAAATCCGGAGCACCCGCCGCCCATGACGTATATCCTCAGCTTGAGTGCGGAATTTCCGTCTTCGGCGATCATCTCCTTCACCTTGAGGGCGGCGTTGGTGGTGAAGTTCAGCGGGGGGGCGGCGATTTCCGGGACGATATCGGACATGGTGTCAGTCTCTGTTGGTGATGGGACGTTTGCGTTGGCTTCGGCGGGAACGGGACGCAAAACTCGTACCTGATCGGACGTTCGTCTTTCCGGAATCTGGCGGAACGTCGATAACCGGTGGTGCTGTCGGGGCAGCCGCGGAATCTTCCGAAGAGAACGCGGGCGATCCGGTTGTGTAGGGTTTGTCTGGTTTGTCGCAAAGCGGCCAAATGAGGGTGCCGCGGGAGGATTGCGACAAAGCATGCAGGAATGTCCGAAATGTCGGGATTGTCGCGGCTACGGATGCGGTCATACGGAAATCCGCGAATGATTTCCTGCGGAAATGGGGGTTGGCACGGAACTGGCTGTGTGACCGTGTGACGCACCACTCCGACTACCGTCAGTGAAGGGACACGCAGACATGGACCGTACCGCATACGTAAGGGTCGAGCAGGTCAAGCCGCTCGGTGATTTGATGCAGCAGATCGCCGAGCACAAGGGCTGCGGCACGAGCGGCGGCAGCGGCAAGGCGAGTTGCGGCAGCTCGGACGGGCCGGAAGACATGGCTCCCGAGGTCTGGGAGAAGGTAAAGAACCATCCGTGCTATTCGGAAGAGGCGCACCATCATTACGCGCGCATGCACGTGGCGGTGGCTCCAGCGTGCAACATCCAGTGCAACTACTGCAACCGCAAGTACGATTGCGCCAACGAATCGCGGCCGGGCGTGGTGAGTGAAAAGCTCACTCCCGAGCAGGCAGCGAAAAAGGTGCTTGCGGTGGCTTCCACCATTCCGCAGATGACGGTTCTGGGAATCGCCGGTCCGGGCGATGCGCTTGCCAATCCGCAGAAGACCTTCAAGACGTTCGAGCTGATCGCCAAGACGGCGCCCGACATCAAGCTGTGCCTGTCGACAAACGGGCTCGCGCTGCCCGATTATGTCGACGAAATTGCCGCATGCAACGTCGACCACGTCACCATTACGGTGAACATGGTCGACCCCGAGGTGGGCCAGCACATCTACCCGTGGATCTACTACAAGAAGAAGCGCTACACCGGAATCGAAGCGGCGAAGATCCTTACGGAGCGTCAGATGCAGGGACTCGAGATGCTCACTGCGCGGGGAATCCTCACCAAGATCAATTCGGTGATGATCCCCGGCATCAACGACAAGCACCTGGTCGAGGTCAACAAGGCCGTCAAGTCGCGCGGTGCGTTCCTGCACAATATCATGCCGCTGATCT
Source organism: Pseudomonadota bacterium (assembly GCA_021778935.1). The sequence continues at coordinate 42,617 of JAJYBQ010000001.1, forward strand.
CCGCCCCGGAGCACGGAACGGTGTTTGGCCTCAACGGCCAGCGTGGTCCCACCGCGCAGGAGTTGAAAGGGCTGCAGGACGCCTGCGAAGGCGAAATGAACATGATGCGCCATTGCCGCCAGTGCCGCGCGGATGCGGTGGGGTTGCTGGGGGAGGACCGCTCAGCCGAGTTCACCACCGAGAAGATCGAGACGATGGACGTGGTCTATGACGCGGAGTCGCGCAAGGCGTATCAGGAGTTGGTCGAGCGGGAGCGCCAGGCCACGGTCATGGCGAAGAAGGAGGAACAGGAGCATCTTGCCAAGTTGGCTGACGCGGAAGGGATCAGCGTGTTAGTAGCGGTGGCGACCAAGGGCCACGGCAAGGTCAACGAGCACTTCGGCCACGCCAGCGAGTTCCAGATCTACGAGGTCAATGCCAAAGGCTCGAAGTTCGTCGGACATCGCCGCGTCGACCTCTACTGCCAGGGCGGCTATGGCGAAGAGGATGCGCTCGCCACGGTGATCCGTGCCATCAATGACTGCCATGCGGTGTTCGTCGCGAAAATCGGCGGCTGCCCGAAGGAGGATTTGACGCGGGCGGGAATCGATCCGGTGGACCGCTACGCGCACCAGCCCATCGAGCAGTCGGCGATCGCCTATTTCATGGAGTATGTTGGCAAGGTGAGAAGCGGCGAGATCCAACACCAGGTGCGTGGCGACGCAAGCATCCGCCAGGGGGCCGTGCTCGCTCCGACGGCCTGAGCCGTGACTACCGGGGAGGCGATGGTCGCCAGTCGGACGGAACTCGACGCTGCGGACCGGCTCAGCGGCTCGGTGTTGCGGGGCGTGTTGGCGCGCGTGGGAAGAGACGATGACGACTGGCGACTTCGCAGCCATTGAATGGCAGGGAGGGAGGGTCTGTTGCGACGAATGCGAGCAGCGTGCGCTTCAGCAGGCGGGCCGCTGCGCGCCCGGGGAGGCTTGCGTCGCCGACCGCTATGCCAAGCGCATCGATCGATTTTTCGGGTGGAATCCGGAGGTCGCGAAACAGTATTTGGCCCATCCGTACTTCGAGGTGCGCGCCATTGCGGCGAAGCATGTGGAGGTCTTCTATCTGCCTCGGTTGATTGGCGATCCCGATGAGACCGTGCGCTGGAGCGCGGCGCTGCGCCTGCCGCAGCGCTACCTGAAGATGCTGCGCAAGGATCCCGACCGCGAGGTTCGTATCCGGGTCGCCACGAGGTTGGCTGCCGAGGACCTTCACGAGATGATGGGCGATCCGGACTACTACGTCCGTACCGTCATTGCGCGACGTATCGCGGCGGTGTTTCTGTCGCAGATGATGCGCGACCCGGATTCCGAAGTGCGCATCGAAGTGGCCCGGCGAATCGGCGTCGATGCTTTGTTCGGCATGGTGGCCGATTGCGATCCCGCGGTACGGCGTGTGGTGGCCCAACGCCTGCCCTGCGGCCAGCTCAGCCGGCTGATGGATGATGATGACTGCCTGGTGCGGTACGAGGTCGCGCAGCGCATCGACCATGCCCATTTGGCGCCGCTGCTTGCCGACGGCGACGCCACGGTGCGCGAGGCGGCACGGGCGCGTGCGCAGGACATGGTCGCATGACGACATTCCATGCAAGGGACGAGAAGATGAAGATTGATTGCAAGGACGTCATTTGCCGAGCGGCTGCTCCATCAATCCTGCCAGGCGCGATCGCAGTGAAAGGCGAGGCTCTGCAATGATCGGGCTGCGAGAACCCATCTACTACGAAGGGCAACGGGTCGTCGCCGGTGTGGATCTCGTCAATGACGGCTCTTATCCCGAGCGTGCGCCGGATGCGCTGCTGGTGGAGAAGGGCACGGTTGGCGAAGTGGTGCAAGTGGGCATGCATACCGAGTCCGGCACGCCGGTCTATATGGTCGATTTCCCTGGCGGGTGCGTCGTCGGCTGCCTGGAAGAGGAACTGGCACGGCCCTGATTCCGCGGACAGCATGATGCACGCGGATCTTGTGCCCATTGAGCGACGGAAATGACCGAGTCGATCTATCTCGACAACAACGCCACGACGCCGCTGGATTCCGCGGTGCTGGCGGCGATGCAGGACTGCATGCGGCACTGCTACGGCAACCCATCCAGCAAGCACCATGTGGGTGCCGCGGCCAGGGAGCGCCTGATTGCGGCGCGGATCCAGGTCGCCGCGCTTCTGGGTTGCGCTCCAGGCGAGGTCGTGTTCACGAGCGGCGCGACCGAATCCAATCACATGGCGATCATGGGCGCTTTGGCGATCGATCCGGCGAAGCGGCATATCGTCTCGAGCGCCGTCGAGCATCCATCAACGTTGTTGTTGCTGGGTCATTTGGCCGCACAAGACGTCGAGGTGACGCTGCTGCCTGTCGATGGCGAAGGGCGCATCGATCTCGATCGACTCGCGTCGGTCATCCGCGCGGACACCGCGCTGGTGAGCCTGATGTGGGCAAACAACGAGACCGGCGTGTTGTTTCCGATCGCCGAGGCGGCGGCCATCGCCAAGTCCAATGGGGTGATCTTCCACACCGATGCGGTCCAGGTCGTGGGTAAGATCCCGGTCGATGTCGAGGAGGTTCCGGTCGATCTGCTGTCGCTCTCCGGACACAAGTTGCACGCTGCCAAGGGTGTCGGCGCCTTGTACATACGCAAAGGGCTGCGGCTGCCGCCGCTGTTCTTCGGGAATCAGGAGCGCAAGCGGCGCGGCGGTACCGAGAATCTCATCGGGATCGTCGGTCTGGGTGTGGCCGCCGCGCTTGCGGCGCGCGCCATCGCGCAGGTCGGGCCGGGCATTGGCGAACTGCGCGATGTCTTCGAGCGCGGGCTGCTGGAGCGGATGCCGCAGACGTGGATCAACGGCGCCTCTGCGCCGCGCGTGCCCGGCACCAGCAATCTGCGGTTTGCCGCGACCGATGCCGAGATCGTGCTGGACGGGTTGGACAAGGCCGGCGTCTGTGCTTCGAGCGGCTCGGCGTGTACCGCCGGCGGCACGGAACCCTCGCACGTACTGGTTGCCATGGGGCAAACGGCCGATATGGCTCTGGCCTCGGTGCGCTTTTCCTTCAGTCGATTCAACACCGTTGCGGAAGTCGAACGGCTGCTCGAACTCCTGCCGGGAATCGTCGGGCCACGGATCGATGGGGCAACGCAAAAAGTGGGAGGGTGAAATGGGGCTATCCGTCGAACAACTCAAGGACATCGGTGCGATGCTGATCGCGGCGAGTCCGAGCGAAAATCCGGTGGCCGCGATCCGCACCGGCTTCCCGGACATCCAGGTCTCGCGCTGCGATGCCATCGATATGCGCGGTGAGACGCCCTATCGGCATGTGGGCGAGTATGACGTTTTCCTGGTCGACACCAGCAGCCATTGCTGGCGCATCGTCGACGATCCAGTTGCCGCCGGTGGAATCGTCATCTCGGAGAGGCACAGATGAAAATTCCACCTCGCGCCGCGTCCGGGGTCATGCGGACTCCAGGGCGGGGTAAGGGGGAAGACTCAGGATGCGCTCGTCGACCAGGGGCAGACCGACGGTGAAGTGATACAGGGAGCGAAAGCCGAAGCCGGACAGGCCGAGCAGTTCATGGCAGGCGTCGTCGAAGAAACAGCCGATGCCGGTGCCGCGCAGGCCGGCGGCCTCCGCTTCGAGATAAAGTACCTGACCGAGCAGGCCGGCCTCCCAGTGCAACTGTCGGTAGCGCCAGGGTGCGGACTGCACGACGTCATCGAAATCGGCCAGCAACGCGGCGGCGAAAGTGCAATCGGCGGCAATCGCCTGATGGCAGCTGATCATGCGGGCGACCTTGCCGGCGTGCGCTTCGGCGAGCAGAAACAGCGGCAGGTGACCGGGGCAGCCGGGAACCGGCGCCCAGCGGAATTCGGGCCGCATGGCGGCGCGCAGGCTGTCCCCGGCGGAGGTGCTGCGCGGCAGTACGTAGAGCCCCGGGGTAAGTCCATCGACCCGATGCACGAACAGCACCGGATGCACGTGCGCTTCGTGATGCCAGACATCCCAGGGCGTCGTCCGGCGTGGTAAGAGCGCATCGAGCATGCAAAAAAAGCTCTCTCGGCTCTGTATGCCGGCGCCATCGAAGCGTTGTGCGCTGCGGCGCGAGAGGATCAGATCGACCGCCCCTGCGTCGCTGCCGCCGATCCGTGGTGCGTAGGTGGGGATGGGACCCACATCGACGACCGGTGCTGTCGGTGGTTTTCGGCTCGCCCTGGCGACTTCGTCGATCACCGGCCAGCGATACATCGGTTGCGGATCCAGCAGGTTGGCTTGACCAAACCACGCATTCGGGTCGTCTGATGCGTGCGAAGAGAGCGTTGCGGCGCGCGCGCCCCCTGCCGCCACTCCCAGCAACAGTTCGGCGTGCTCGCGCTCGGCGCCGCGATAGTCGGCCTCGCGGTCGAGACCGAGCCAGTGGGTCAGTTGCGCGCTGCCGCAGTCGGCATCGAGGGTGAGCGTCCAGCCGAGGCAGGCTGCGGCGTAGCGCAGCGCCCCCAGCGCGTGGCCGGTGTCAAGCTGGCAGTAGCGAAAGGCCCGCTCGCCGTACTTCCAGGCCTCGCGCCATGCGATCGAGGAGAGGCCCACACGCAGCTCGGCCTGCGCGGGGAGCGCCCGGGGGTAGCGGCAGCGCTGTTCGAGCGAGTGACTGCGGGCGAGGTAGTGATAAACGCCGTCCGCAAGCCCGGGCACGTTTCGGCAGATCAGATAGGCCTCGGTCGGATGCAGATTGCCGCTCGACGGATTGCAGCGCACCGCCCAGCGGTCCGGTCCAAAAACTTTCCATGCCGAAATGGCCAGCGACAATTCCATCAGCATCGCGACGGTATCAAGGCACAGGGCCTGAACGGGAACCGTGTCCGCGCGGTAGAGATCGGCGAAGCGCACGGCGAGTCGGCGGGCGCCGAGCGGCAGATCGATTCTTGGGGCGCCGCAGAACTCGCGGAATGGATCGGGCTGCGCGCTCCAGTCGAGTGTTTCCGGTCCGGCGGCGTACCGGCCCAATGCATGCCGCGTGCGCGCGTGGTAGGCGAGCACTTGCTCGGCGGCGGTCTCCCCGTCAAGACCCGGCTGCGATGCGGACATGAAGAGTTCTCAGGAATTGCGCAGGAAATCGGCGGTCTTGAAGAACGAGGCGACGAGCTGCGCGCGCAGCGCCGGATCGTCCACCTGCTCGTGCAATGCGCGCGTCATGCACTCCATCCAGGCATCGCGCGCCGCTTCATCGATCGAAAATTTCACGTGGTCGCGGCGCAGGCGCGGTTGACCATGACGTTCAGCATACAGCGGCGGTCCCCCGAGCCATCCGGACAGGAACATGAACAACCGCTGTTTCGCGGCCGCGAGATCGGCAGGGTGCATTTCCCGGATCGCGCGCGCCCGCGGCAGCTCGTCCATCAGCTCATAGAAGCGCTCGGTCAGGCGGCGTACCGCAGCTTCGCCGCCGATTGCCGCGTAGTGTGGATTGGCAAGAATCGGGCGGAGCTGCACCGTTGCGTCCGCACTCATGTCAGCACGACCGGGATGTCGAGCGCAGCACGGCGGCCGAGCTGGGTATCGACCTTGCGGCGTACGGCTTCCAGGGTGAGCGGGCGCAACAGTACGCTATCCGCACCTTCGGTTTTTGCGGCCTTGACGGCGGGGTCGTCGACGGAATCGGCTACCACCAGGATCTTCAAACCGGACCATTGGGCTTTGAGCTGTGCCACGATCCGTGCGCCCTCGGCCGCAATGATGCCGGCACCAAGCAGGATCAGATTGGGCGGCCATTCGCGGCCCTTGGCCAACGCCGTCGCGCTGTCCGGCAGCACATGGGTTTCGCACTCATCTGCGAGCATGAACTGCAGCGCCACCGCGCTTACTTCATCGGACTCGATTACGAATACCCGCTTGTTTTCGACGGCGCGGCTGGCTTCCACCCCGATTTGCATGGTCGTTCCTTCGCAAGTTCTGGATACGGATAGCGCTAGCAAGGGTTGTTCCCGCGCATAGCCGATCAGCGCTTTCGCCCCCGATGTAGAGACAATATTCGGATTTCCGGTCTGTCTCGGCGCCGCTGGGCGCTGTCGCCTTCTGCCCGCCATGTATGGTTTGTGGGGTTTGTACGGTTTTTGTCGGAAATGGTCGAGGTGATTGTCAAAATTATGGTCGAAATCCGGCGGCTTTCGCCGGCTCCGAATTCGTTCGAGGTGATACGTTCTCCGTGCGGAGCACCTGCACAGAAAATGGGAACGGGATCATGGATCGATGGAACTTGCGCACCAGACTTTCGGCTGCATTCGGCGTTGTGCTGTGCCTTGCCGTCGGCAGCGGTCTGATCGGGATATACCGGCTGAATCTGGCCTGCCGCGCCTATGAGCAGGTGATCGACGGCGGCTATGCGGACAACCGCGCAACCGCGGAAATGGAAATCGCATTCAAGTTCCAGGTTCAGGACTGGAAGGATGCCTTGCTTCGGGGGAAGAATCCGGCACTGCTGGCGGCGAGCTGGGCGGATTTTGAACGGCGTGAGCAGGAGGTCGACGATTGGGCGCAGCGCCTGAAAGGCGCCCTGCCCGCGGGCCGGGCGCGCGACCTGGTCGATCAGTTTGCTCAGGCGCACACCGTCATGGGCGCGCGCTATCGCAAGGCCCTGGAGGCATTCAAGGCTTCCGGTTGTGATCCGGCCATCGGGGATGCCGCGGTGCGCGGCATGGATCGCGCACCGACCGAACTGCTGCAAAGGGCGCGCGAACGGATCCTCGCCGCGACCAGAGTTTCGGTCGATCGAGCGAAGGCCGAGGCGGCCCGCACGACCGAGGTTGCTGTCGTTCTGATGGCGCTCGCCGTCGTGCTGGGCATCGTCGCGAGCAACTTCCTGTCCCGGTCGATTACCGAACCCATCATCCATGCCGTGCACGTTGCCGAGGCGGTCGCAGCCGGCGACCTGACGACGGAAGTCGAAGGTGGAGGCGGCGGCGAAGCCGGCCGCCTGCTCGCCGCATTGCGATCGATGAACGAAAACCTGCGCCGTGTCGTCGGCGAAGTCCGGGAGAGTGTCGAGTCGGTGGCGACCGCCAGCGGCCAAATCGCTGCCGGAAATCACGATCTGTCGGGGCGCACCGAGCAGCAGGCGAGCTCCCTCCAGCAAACCGCGGCGTTCATCGAGCAACTCGCCGGGGCGGTCCGGCAAACCGCGGGCAATGCCGATCAGGAAAACGTGTTGACGACGTCGGCAAGCGAAGCGATGGATAAAGGGATTGCGGCGGTCGCACGCGTGGTTGCGACCATGGAGCAAATCAATCAGGCCAGCGCCAAAGTGGCCGAGATCACCAACATCATCGACGGCATCGCCTTTCAGACCAACATCCTGGCCCTCAATGCCGCCGTCGAAGCGGCCCGGGCGGGGGAGCAGGGGCGTGGGTTCGCAGTTGTTGCCGGAGAAGTGCGAAGCCTGGCGCAACGCAGCGCCGAGGCCGCGTGCGAGATCAAGGGCGTCGTTGCCGATTCCGTGCAAAAGACGGCCGCCGGCAGCGGCCTCGTGGACGACGCAGGCAGCTCGATGTCGGAAATCGCCCTGCACATCCGCCGCGCGCACGATCTGATCGGCGAGATTCGCGATGCGGCGCGGGAACAAAGCTCGGGCATCGGACAGGTCAGCACCGCGGTCAGCGAGATGGATCAGATCACGCAGCAGAACGCCGCGCTGGTGGAGGAATCGGCGGCGGCGGCGAGCAGTCTCAAGGAGCAGGCCGATTCTTTGACTCATGCCGTCGCCGTGTTCAAGCTCGGCGGCCCGAAGTTCGCGTTCGCCTGAACGCGCCGCCCCCTTCGATCGCCTTTGTCGCGCCTATCGCGCCCGCGATGGCGTCTTTCGCGCCTTGGCTGGCGGCTGCTCCACCGCGGCGCGCACGTGGGGGCGGACATCGCTCCAGATGCGCGAGCCGTCCTGCAGCAGGAATTCCAGGAAGCGGCTGGCGGTGTTCGAGAGCTTCTTGTCACGCCGGTGTACCGCATACCATTGGCGCATCAGCGGGAAGTGCTCGACATCGAGGGTGGTGAGCAGCCCGGCTTCGAGTTCCAGCCCAAGGCTGTGTTGGGATAGAACCGAAATGCCCAGACCCGCCATGACCGCTCGCTTGATCGCCTCGCTGCTGCCGAGTTCCATGTAGATGTTGGCGCTCAGTCCGTGCTCGACGAACAGGCGGGTGCGCGCGGCGCGGGTGCCGGATCCGGGCTCGCGCGCGAGGAAGCGCTCCTCCGCGATGCGCGCCAGAGGAATCTTCCTCTTTCCGACCAGCGGGTGATCGGGCGGCGCCACCACCACCAGCGGATTGTCGAGAAAGAATTGCGCGTCCAGGTCGGACGACATTTCCTCCGGAAGGCTCCCCATGATCACGAGGTCGTCTTCGTTGTCGCGCAGCCGCGCGAGCACCCGCGACTGGTTGGTGATCGTCAGGCGCGGCTCCACCGCGGGATAGTCGCGCAGGAACACGCCGAGCAGATGGGGCATGAAGTACTTGGCCGAAGTGATCGCGGCCAGATTGATGGGGCCCTTGACCCCTTCTTCCATGCCGCTCATGTCTTCGCTCAGCACGCGCAGGCGCCCGAGCACGTCGCCGCAGGCGGTGGCGAGTTCCCGACCCGCCTGGGTCAGGAAGATGCGCTTCCCGATCTGCTCGACCAGAGGCATGCCGACGCTCTCCTCGAGGCGCTTGACCTGGATCGAGACCGCGGGTTGGGAAAGGTGCAGCTCTTCGGCAGCCCGCGTGAAGCTCATGGTTTCCGCAAGGCTCGCGAAGATGCGCAGCTGGTGCAGGGTGACGTGACGTAGTTTCATGACTCGACCATATACCAGGGTTTATCGAAATCATGATAACAATTTAATTGCCTTTATTAACCGCGCTCCCCACAATCCTTTCCGTACACATCGGCCGCAGCACAAGGCGGCACAGGTGCGTTTCCCGACCGTGATTTTGCAAGGAGAGCGCGATGGCAGTGAAGAAATACGAAGCCGGCGTGAAGGAGTACCGGCACACCTACTGGCAGCCGGATTACGTCCCCCTGGACTCGGACATCCTGGCCTGCTTCAAGATCACCCCGCAGCCCGGCGTCGACCGGGAAGAGGCCGCCGCCGCGGTTGCGGCCGAGTCCTCCACCGGCACCTGGACCACGGTCTGGACCGATCTGCTGACCGACCTCGACTACTACAAGGGCCGCGCCTACTCGATCGAAGACGTCCCCGGCGACGACAGCTGCTTCTACGCCTTCATCGCCTATCCGATCGATCTCTTCGAAGAGTCGTCGGTGGTCAACGTCTTCACGTCCCTGGTGGGCAACGTGTTCGGCTTCAAGGCCGTGCGGGCGCTGCGTCTCGAGGACGTCCGGTTTCCGCTGCACTACGTCAAGACCTGCAACGGTCCCCCGAGCGGGATCCAGGTCGAGCGCGACAAGCTCAACAAGTACGGCCGTCCGCTGCTGGGCTGCACGATCAAGCCCAAGCTCGGCCTGTCGGCGAAGAACTACGGCCGGGCGGTGTACGAGTGCCTGCGCGGCGGTCTCGACTTCACGAAGGACGACGAGAACGTCAACAGCCAGCCGTTCATGCGCTGGCGCGACCGGTTCCTGTTCGTTGCGGACGCCATCCATAACGCGGAGGCGCAGACCGGCGAGCGCAAGGGCCACTACCTGAACGTCACCGCGCCGTCGCCCGAAGAGATGTACGAGCGTGCCGAGTTCGCCAAGGAACTCAAGATGCCGATCGTCATGCACGACTTCCTGACCGGCGGCTTCTGCGCCAACACCGGCCTGGCGCGCTGGTGCCGAAAGAACGGCATGCTGCTGCACATCCACCGCGCGATGCACGCGGTGATCGACCGGAATCCCCACCACGGCATCCACTTCCGCGTGCTGGCCAAGGCGCTGCGCCTGTCGGGCGGCGATCATCTGCACACCGGCACCGTCGTCGGCAAGCTCGAGGGCGATCGCGCCGCAACGTTGGGCTGGATCGATCTTCTGCGCGAATCGTTCATCCCCGAGGACCGCTCGCGCGGCATCTTCTTCGATCAGGACTGGGGTTCTATGCCGGGGGTGTTCGCAGTCGCCTCGGGCGGCATCCACGTCTGGCACATGCCGGCGCTGGTGACGATCTTCGGCGACGACTCGGTGCTGCAGTTCGGCGGCGGCACGCTCGGCCACCCGTGGGGCAACGCGGCCGGCGCCGCGGCCAACCGGGTCGCGCTCGAAGCCTGCGTCGAAGCGCGCAACCGCGGCCGCCAGCTGGAGACCGAAGGCAAGGAAATCCTGACCAATGCCGCCCGCCACAGTCCCGAACTGAAGATCGCCATGGAAACGTGGAAGGAGATCAAGTTCGAGTTCGACACCGTGGACAAGCTGGACGTGCAGAACCGCTAACGACGCCCAGGAACCGAAAGGAAAAATCATCATGGCTGATGTCCAGGACTACAAGCAGTCCATCAAGTACGAGACCTTCTCGTACCTTCCCCAGCTCACCCCGGATCAGATCCGCGAACAGATCAAGTTCATCGTCGCGCACGGCTGGAACCCGTCGGTCGAACACGTCGAGCCCGAACGTTCGTTCAACCACTTCTGGTACATGTGGAAGCTGCCGATGTTCGGCGAGCAGAGTGTCGACCGCATCATCGCCGAAGTCGAGGCGTGCCATCGCGAGCACCCCGGCCATCACGTGCGCGTGATCGGCTACGACAACTATTCCCAGAGCCAGGGCACCGCGTTCGTCGTCTATCGCGGCGCCTGACGGAAGGGGCGCCGGTCGCCGGCGCCGTGGATGGGATCTTGAGGAATTACCATGCCTGAACAGACTGCAATGAGCGGCAAAGAGTTGGCGCGACAGCGGCGGGCGATGATGTCCCGCGTCGGCAAGCAGGGGTCCGGCGGTGCGCGCACGGCGCGTCCCGGTCCGCGTCCCGCAGCGGCCGTCGTGGCGAAGCCGAGCCAGCCGGAGCCGCGTCCCGCGGAGCCGGGCGCTTCGGTGCCGGTTCCCATCCCGGCGTCGGTGCCGGAAACCCCGACGTTTGCGGATTCCGCGCTCGACGAGATTTGCGAATTCGTGGAAGCGAATCCCGACGCGCTCGGCGCCGACGGCGGTTCGGTGCGCGCGCTGTGCCGGCAGCGTCGTCAGGCGCTCGCCAGCGTCGGCAAGAAGGCGTTGCCGTCGAAGGGTGATGCCGCCTCCGCGCAGCGCGGACGGGGCAAGGGCGTTGCGGGCGTGGGAGGCGTGGTGCTGCCGGCGGCCGACGCCAGCGGTCGCGAACTGGCGCGGCAACGGCGTGTCGCGCTGTCGCGCAGCGGCCGCGGCGATGCCGAGCCGGCGCGCCCCAGCGGCCGGGTTCGTCCGCAGCGCGGCGATGCCCCGCCCAAGGTGGAAGTCGGTACCACCTTGTCGGGGCGCATCGTGACCGGCACCCAGGTCGAGCGCAAAGGCCGGGTGAGCGGGAATGAAGCAGGATCCTGCCGGATCGTCACCGGCACGGAATACATCGGCTCGGAGCAGTTCTCCTCGTTCTGTGAAGGGCGGCCGCAGGCCGGGCCGGCCAAGGTCGGCGAAAGCACGACCACCTCGGGCCAGCTCGTTTCGGGCTCCGAGGTCGGCCGCTCGAAGAAGGTCACGGGCGACGAGGCCGGCACGTGCACGGTCGTCACCGGTACCGAATATCTGGGGCGTGAGCGCTTCGCGGACTTCTGCGCCACCAACGGCATCACGCCGCGACCGGACAAGGTTGCGGTCGGCGTCACCGAGCGCAAGGGCATGCCGGTCACCGGCAGCGATGAAGCGCGTGCCGGGCGGGTGACGGGCACGGAACCCGGTGCCGCGCGATCGATCACCGGCAGCCAGTACGCCGACGCCGGTGCCGCGCGCTTCACCATCAACGGCCCGAGCAAGGTCGCGTTGACCCATACCGTCGCCGGTCGCCCGGTGTCGGGGACCGAGGTCGGACGTTCGATCAAGGTGACCGGCGACGAGGCGGGATCCTGCCGCCAGGTTTCCGGCACCGAGTACCTGTCGAACGAGCAGTTCCATTCGGTCTGCCAGACGCGGCCGGAACCCGCGCCGGTCAAGGTCGGCGTCGATGCGAGCCGCAATGGCCAGCGCATCACCGGCAACCTCGTCGACCGCAGCGAGCGGGTCACCGGCAACGAACCGGGGTCCTGCCAGCGCGTGACCGGGTCGCAATATGGATCGTCGCGCATTTGCGGCGGCGGTGCGGAGAAGGTCGGGGAAAGCCACACCCTGAGCGGCAGCGCGGTCACCGGAACGGAGATCGGCCACCGCCCTCAGATGACCGGTGACGAGCGTGGCGGCTGCTTGCCCGTCACCGGGAACGAATATGTCGCGCAGGAGCAGTACGCAGCCTATTGCCCCCCCGACACCATTGCGCCGCAGCCCCCGGTCAAGGTCGGCCGGAGCGAGACGCCGCGTGGCTTGCCCGTCTCCGGGACCATGATGGGTCGTTCCGGTCTCGTGACCGGCAACGAGCCGGGAAGCGGCGTCGCGGTCAGCGGCACGCCGTACGCCGGCCTCGAGCAGACCCGTGCCGCCTGCGGCTGCGGCTGCGGTTGCTGCCCGGCCGGCGCTGCGCCGGGTGGCGCGGTGGACCCCCGGCCCACGGCAACACCCCCGGCGCCCCGGATGGCGATTCGTCCGATGGTCGGTCCGGCGGCGGGTCGCGGGGTTGCCCCGTCTTTCGCCGAGGAACCGGCACCGGCCGCGACCGACTTCAGCATCGTGTCGCCCTCGCGCCAGGCCCAGGAATTCCGGAGCCGCATCACCGGTTCCGACAACCACGGCGGCGGCGGGCGCATCACCGGCCCGATCAACCTGGCGACCGGGCTGGTGTCTGGCACGCCGGAGTTCCGCTACCGCGACGATCACGGCACCGTCGCCGAGGTCGCCCCGCAAGCGGAAGAGGCGGTCGCTCCGGCGCGAATCACCGGCGAGGGACGCGATGCCGGCGTGCGGATCACC
>JAJYBQ010000033.1 GCA_021778935.1 Pseudomonadota bacterium
AGAAGGAAAAGAAGGCCGCTAAAAAAAAAGTAGCGACTAAGAAGGAAGCCGTCAAACCGGCCGCTGCGAAGAAGCGGGCTCCCGCCAAGCGCAAGGCGGCGGTCAAGGAAGTGGCTGCCCCGGCGGAGTCGCTTCCCGGCACGGCAGCAGAAGGCGCCCTCGAGGCCGACGCCGGCGCAGCGTGGCCGTTCCCGTCCGGGAGCCGGCCGTAGTCCGACGCGGTTGTCGTTTCGTGCAAACGCCCCACAGCCGTGGGGCGTTTTTTTTTACCAGGGGCGGTACCCGAATGCCTCGAGGAAGCGTTCCTCGATTTGTGCACGGTTTGTTTCGTGCCGCTGCGCACCGTGGTGTTCGATTTTGATCGCTCCCATGACCGAGGCCAGCCGTCCGGTCGTCTCCCAATCGAAATGCTGGGCGATGCCGTACAGAATTCCAGCCCGATAGGCATCGCCGCAGCCGGTCGGATCGGCGATGGCGCGGGCGGGTGCCGCCGGAATCTGCACGATGCGGCCACGGCAATGGATTTCGGAGCCGGCCGCTCCACGGGTCACGATCAGGGCGTCCAGGCTGCGCGCGAGGGAGGCCAGCGGAACCCCCGTCTTGGTTTCCAGGAGCTTCCCTTCGTAGTCATTGACCGCGACGTAGCGTGCCTGCCCGACGAAGCGCAGCAGATCCGGGCCGTCGAATAGCGGCATCGCCTGGCCGGGGTCGAACAGGAATGGGACGGCGCGTTCTGCCAAGGCGTGGGCGTGTGCCAGCATGCCGTCGCGCCCGTCCGGCCCCACCAGCCCAAGCTCGATGGTGTCGTCATCCGGAATCGGGTTGCAGTGGGAGTGTGACATGGCGCCCGGATGGAACGCAGTGATCTGGTTGTCGTCCAGGTCGGTCGTGATGAACGCTTGCGCGGTATGGGTGCCATCGATCTGCAGCACGCGGCTGCGGTCGATGCCCAGGGTGTCGAGCCGGCGGAGATATTCGCCGCCATCCTCGCCGACCGTTCCCAGCGGCGTCGGCGTGCCGCCGAGTTGCGCGAGGCAGTAGGCGATGTTCCCGGCGACACCCCCGAATTCTCGGCGCAACGTCGGAACCAGGAAGGAAACATTCAGGATATGAACCTGATCGGGAAGGATGTGGTCTTTGAACCGCCCCGGGAACACCATGATCGAGTCGTAGGCGATGGACGCACAGATGAGGGTTTTTTTCATTACAGGCGGAGATCTCAGGGAAAGAACGGATAGGCGACGAATCCTGTGGCGCCAGGGCCCGGAGGAACGAAAAGGATGCGGATCGATCGGTCCGCCCCTGGGGGAAGGCTATCCGGCGGCACCAGGGAGTTGGACGTCGGCCCGTAGTCCTCTGGCGAGAAGACCTTGCGCGCGATGGCTTGATCCTGGGCGTTCGTCAGGGTGAGTTCGATGGACGGCAGCGCCATCGCGAACGGTGCCCGGTTACGGATCACCGCGTCGAATTCCATCGCGCTGGTGTTCGGAACCGCCTGGAGGTCGCTGCTGACAATTGCGAGCAGATCCGGGCGCATCGGTAGCGTTGCGCGGCATGCGAGCGGCGTACACAGCGCATCCAGCGTCGGTCGCAGCGATGGCAGATTCGCCAGCAGATCAGCACGGAACTGGATCACGAGTTGCGCGACAAGCGTGATGGCGAGCAGGGTGGAGGTCGTGGCGAGCGCCGCGCGCAGGGTGCGGCCGGCACGGCGCTTGTCGGCACGCAGAAAATCCGGTTGCGCGGCTTCGGGGGGGGCGGGATCCTCGGAGCGGCCGGGTGCCACATCGGGCGGCAGGTGGTCCGGTTCGCGCGGGATTGGCGCATCCTCCGACGGGGGAGTCGGAGCGTCCGGGTGGTCGTCCGCGATGGCTTCGAGCCGGGACCGGGCATCGAAGACGTGGCGGCAGTCGCCGCAGCGAACCAGGCCGCCGTGCGAGCGCAACTGCTCCTCGCTGACGCGGAAGAGCGCATTGCAGTTCGGGCAGCGGGTGGCAAAGCTCATTTCGGCGCGACCCCCGCTGCGTTCAGGGGTTGGGTTTCCGGAGGGTGTCGCCGGACGGCTTGGTTCCGGCGATCGCCACCCAGCCTTCATCCTGCGCGACGATGGCAAGCGCAATGCCGGGGTCTGCCCGCAGGAAGGTGTCGAGGATCGCCTGGGCCTGGCGTTCCAGGATGCCCGAGAGCAGGATCGCGCCGCCCGGGCGCACCCGGTGGGCCAGCATCGGCGCAAGCACCATGATGGGATTGGCGAGGATGTTCGCGATCACGAGATCGAAGCGCCGTTCCGATTCGCCGGCAAACGCTTCCGGGTCGGTGTAGCGGACCGCAACCCGGTTTTCCTGCGCGTTGTGGCGGGCGGTGGTGATCGCGGCCGGGTCGATGTCGACGCCGACCACCTCGGCCGCCCCCAGCGCGGCGGCGCAGATCGACAGGATGCCCGATCCGCAACCATAGTCGAGGACGGACAGGCCGACCGGCGCGTTCCGTTCCAGCCACTGCAGGCACAGGCGTGTCGTCGGATGCGCTCCGGTGCCGAACGCGGCACCGGGGTCGATGCGAAGGTTGATCGCGTGCGGGTCGGGCGGGGCATGCCAGCTTGGGACGATCCAGATCTGTCCGACTGCGATCGGGGAGAACTGTTCCTGCGTTCGGCGGACCCAGTCGCAGTCGTCTACCGTGCGCTGTGCGATCGGCGCGGGCGGGCTGGCGCCGAGATCCGCGGCGGCCGACGCGAGCATGCTCCCGACATCCGCGTCGCGGTCGATCAGCACGCTCACCCGGTTGTTGCGCCATGCGGCGTCCGGCGGCTCATCTCCCGGCTCGCCGTACAACGCAGACTCTTCGGGGGTGTCGCGATCCTCGTCTTCTACCGACACGGATAGCGCACCTGCGGCAAGCAAGGCGTCCGTCCAGGCATCGAGCGCATCGGCGGGGAGGAGAATCTGGAATTCTGCGAACATCGTGGTGATCCGGGACCGGGTCGGCCTATCCCTGGTTGGCCTTCTTTTCCGCCAGACGTTTTTCCAGGTAGTGGATGCTGGTGCCTCCCTGCACGAATTTTTCGTCCATCATCAATTCTCGGTGCAGGGGGATGTTCGTGCTGATGCCCTCGACGACGGCCTCCGACAGCGCGATCCGCATGCGTGCGATTGCCTGCTCGCGGGTGTCGCCATAGCACAGCAGTTTTCCGATCATCGAATCGTAATTCGGCGGCACGACATACCCCGCGTACGCATGCGAGTCCACCCGTACGCCCGGCCCTCCCGGCGTATGCCAAGCGGTGATCCGCCCGGGGCTGGGCGTGAACCGGTACGGATCCTCGGCGTTGATGCGGCATTCGATGGCATGGCCGCGCAGAACCACGTCGCGCTGCCGGATCGTCAGGCGCTCTCCCGCCGCGACCCGGATCTGCTGCTGCACGAGGTCGATGCCGGTGACGAGTTCCGTCACCGGATGCTCGACCTGGATCCGCGTGTTCATCTCGATGAAGTAGAACTCGCCGTTTTCGTAAAGGAATTCGAAGGTTCCGGCGCCGCGGTAGTCGACCTTGCGGCAGGCCTCGGCGCAACGGTCGCCGATGCGCTCGATGAGTTTGCGGGGGATGCCGGGGGCCGGCGCTTCTTCCAGGATCTTCTGATGGCGACGTTGCATCGAACAGTCGCGCTCGCCCAGCCAGATTGCGTTGCGGTACTGATCGGCGAGCACCTGGATTTCGATGTGGCGCGGGTTCTCGAGAAACTTCTCCATGTAGACGTTCGGATTGCCGAACGCCGTCTGCGCTTCCTGGCGGGTCATGGTTACCGCGCTGAGCAAGGCGGCTTCCGTATGGACGACGCGCATGCCGCGTCCGCCGCCCCCCCCGGCCGCCTTGATGATGACCGGATACCCGACGGCGCGTGCGACGCGGACAATTTCCCGCGGATCTTCCGGCAGGACCCCCTCGGATCCCGGGACGGTCGGCACGGCAGCGGCGATCATCGCGTGCTTGGCCGACACCTTGTCGCCCATCAGGCGGATCGATTCGGGGCGCGGGCCGATGAACACGAAGCCGCTGCGCTCCACGCGCTCTGCGAAATCTGCGTTCTCGGACAGGAAGCCGTATCCAGGATGGATGGCCTCCGCGTCCGTGACCTCGGCGGCGGCGATGATCGCCGGAACATTGAGATAGCTCTCTTTCGATGGCGCGGGACCGATGCAGACCGACTCGTCCGCAAGCTTGACGTACTTCGCATCGGCATCGACTTCCGAATGCACGACGACGGTACGGATGCCCAGCTCGCGGCAGGCACGTTGAATCCGCAACGCAATCTCGCCGCGGTTGGCGATCAGGATTTTTCCGAACATGAGGTGCTACGCGATGATGAAAAGCGGCTGGCCGTATTCGACTGCCTGTCCGTTGTCCACCAGAATCTCCCGGACCGTGCCGGCAACGTCGGCTTCGATCTCGTTGAGCAGTTTCATCGCCTCGATGATGCACAGCGTGTCGCCGGCCTTGACGGTCTGTCCGATTTCGACGAACGGCTTTGATTCGGGGTTGGGCGAGCGGTAGAAGGTGCCGACCATCGGGGATTTGACGACATGTCCGGACGGGGCTGCCGGCGGTTCCGTCGCGGCCGCCGGGGCGGACACGGCCACCGGCGCGGCCGGCATCGCCACCGGTACGGCGGCGTGTAGCGGCGCCGCATATTTATTGACGATCCGTACTTTGTCCTCTCCCTCGGTAACTTCGATTTCCGCAATGCCGGATTCGGACACGAGGTCGATCAGGGTCTTCAATTTGCGCAGGTCCATGGTGCCTCACGAGTGGCGCCGCCCGCCGGACCGTAGGTCCGGCGTCACGGCGCAAGGTTCGAGGATCGGGTACATATAGCAGGCGTTCGGCGTCCGCGACTACGCGTCGCCGACGCGATGGTCCGCCGCAAATTCCAGGGCCAATCGGTATCCCGTCGGGCCAAGGCCGACAAGGGTGCCGATCGCCTTGTCCGCCAGCAGGGAAACGTGGCGAAAGGGCTCGCGGCGGTAAATGTTGGAAAGGTGCACTTCGACGAATGGAATCGCCGTTGCCGCCAATGCATCCCGCAGGGCGATGCTGGTGTGGGTGTACGCCCCCGCGTTGATGATGATGAAATCCACGCCTTCGTCGCGCGCACCGTGGATCCGGTCGATCAGCGCACCTTCGTGGTTGCTCTGAAAGCATTGCAGGGTAAGGCCCCGCTGTCGGGCCTGCGCCTGCAGGGCGTGCTCGATGTGCGCAAGCGTCGTCTCGCCGTAGATGGCCGTTTCGCGGGAACCGAGCAGATTCAGATTCGGTCCGTTGATCAGGAGAATGTGGCTTGCCATTGAATTTTGAGCAGAACGCGGAAAATGGGCGACATTGTCGACAGAATCCGGGGTTTTGTCCAGACCGGATAGAATTTCCCTTTATCGAATCGAGTGGCGATCGCCGTGCATCTGCACATCCTGGGAATTTGCGGTACCTTCATGGGCGGAATCGCGCGCCTGGCCTTGGCCGCCGGACATCGGGTCACCGGCTGCGACCATGCAGTGTATCCGCCGATGAGCGAGCAGTTGCGCGATGCGGGCGTCGATGTGATCGAAGGATTCGGTGCCGAGCAGCTGGCAATCGCGCCGGATGTGTTTGTCATCGGCAATGTCGTTGCCCGGGGCAATCCGCTGTTCGAGGTGATCCTGGAGGCCGATGCACCTTTTGTATCCGGTCCGGCATGGGTGCGGGAGAATATCCTGCGCGGTCGGCACGTGCTTGCCGTTGCCGGCACCCACGGAAAGACGACCACATCCTCGCTGTGCGCATGGATTCTGGATCAGGCGGGGCGGGAGCCGGGGTTCCTGATCGGCGGGGTTCCCGGCGGCTTCGGCATCTCCGCTCGCCTTGGGCGGGTCGATGCGCCGTTCGTGATCGAGGCGGACGAATACGATAGCGCGTTGTTCGACAAGCGCAGCAAGTTCGTCCACTACTTTCCCCGTACGGTGATTGCCAATAATCTGGAATACGACCACGCCGACATCTTCCCCGACCTTGCGGCCATCGAGACCCAATTCCACCACCTGATGCGCTGCGTACCGCGTGGCGGGCGGGCGATCGTCAGTGGCCGCGATGCGGCGTTGGCCCGGGTTCTGGCGCGCGGCGCATGGTGTGAGGTCGAACGCTTCGGGTCTTCGGCGGACTGGGACTGGCGTGCAGCGGATCCCGGCGCGGGGCGCGAGCACGACGAGACCGAGGCATTCGAAATCCTTCGGGCCGGCCACGGCGTGGGCACGGTCGGGTGGACCCTTGCGGGTGACCACAATCGCGACAACGCGGTGGCAGCGGTGGCGGCATGCGCCCATCTCGGGGTGGACCCGGAGGCGGCCTGCCGGGCGCTGAGCCGTTTCCCGGGGGTCAAGCGGCGGCTGGAACTGCGCGGCGTGGCCGACGGGGTTTCGGTGTACGACGACTTCGCCCACCATCCGACGGCGATCGAGGCGACGCTCGCGGGTTTGCGCCGGCGGGCCGGAGGGAAACGGATTCTGGCCTTGCTCGAACCGCGTTCCAACACCATGCGCCTGGGGACCATGCGCGACCGTCTGGCCACGAGCTTGCGGGATGCCGACCTCACGTTCTGCTTCGAGCCGCCGCAACTGGGCTGGGATCCGCGTGCCGCGCTGGCGCCATTGGGCAAACGGGCGCGGGTGTTCTCCGACATCGACCAGTTGGTCGAGGCGGTGGTGCGGGTTGGGCGTCCGGGCGACCAGGTGATCGCAATGAGCAACGGCGGCTTCGGGGGCATCCATGGAAAGCTGCTCGCAGCGCTGGCTGCTGCGCACAGAGCGAGACCAATCTTTTCTTCCGCGAGCGCCGATGGGCGGACCGTCGCGTACGAAGCGAGTTCCACCCCCTCTCCTGCCCAGGCGGAAGCGGGCGGGGGTGCGGGTATCGCAATGGACACGGAAACGGAGCGCGGGCAGTGATGACCTCTCACGTACTCTTCGAGGAAAGTGGTGATCTGAAAGCCGGCACGGTGCGGGCGGAGACCGAGTCCTCGTTACAGGTCGACACCACCACCGGCAAGCGCGTGAAGGTCAAGGCAAATGCCGTGCTGCTGCGCTTCGATCGCCCGGCGGCGGAGGATCTGCTGCGATCCGCGCGCGCGGAAGCCGAGGCGATCGATGTCGATTTTCTCTGGGAGTGTGCGCCCCAGGAAGAGTTCGAGTTCGTGCGTCTCGCCCGCGACTACTACGGACATGATCCGGCAGCGGTGGAGGCCGCGGCGGTCCTGATGCGTCTGCATGCCGCGCCGATGTATTTCTATCGGAAGGGGCGCGGCGGCTTTCGGCCGGCGCCGCCTGAGACCTTGCGCGCGGCGCTGGCGGCGGTGGAGCGCCGGCGTCAGCAGGAGGCGCGGCGAGAGCAGATGGTCGACCAGTTGCGGCGCGGGGAGCTGCCCGACGAAATCGCCGCCTCGGCCATGAACCTCCTGTGCCGTCCGGACCGGAATGGCATCGAGTACAAGGCGCTCGAGGAGGCTGCCCACGGCCTACAGATGAGTCCGTTGCGCCTGCTGCTGGCGCGCGGCGCCGTCGCCTCGCCGTACCACTGGCATGTGCAGTCGTTCCTGGTGCGGACATTTCCCGGCGGCGTGGGGTTCTCCGCCGATCTGCCGGCACCCGCGATGCAGTTCGAGGACCTCCCGGAATCGCCGGTACCGGCCTTTTCGATCGACGACAGTGCCACCACGGAGATCGACGACGCGTTCTCGGTCCGGCGTACCGATGCGGGGTGGCGTATCGGCATCCACATCGCCGCGCCCGCGCTGGAGATCGCGCGGGACCATCCGCTCGACGTGGTTGCGCGAGCCCGGATGTCCACGGTGTATGCGCCGGGGATGAAGATCACGATGTTGCCCGAGGCATGGGTCGACGCATACTCCCTCGCGGAGGGCCGGACCGTTCCGGTGCTTTCGCTGTACCTCGACGTCGACCCCGAGACCTATGCGATCACGGCGGCGAACACCGTCGTCGACCGGATCACCGTGGCCGCCAATCTGCGCCACGACCATCCGGAGCTGGGGTGGGACGAGGCGCAGGTGGCGGCAGGTGATTTGCCGGGACCTTTCGGCGGCGATCTGGCGATGCTGTGGCAGTTCGCCAGCCGGTTGAAGGCGGGGCGCGAGGCGGTCCGCGGGCGGCCGGAGCCGAAAGGGCGCGAGGAGGTATCGATCCAGCTCGAGGGTGAGGGCGAGGCTGCGCGCGTGCGCCTGCAGACCCGGCGCCGGGACGCACCGCTCGATCGGATCGTTGCCGAACTGATGATCGTCGCCAATGCGCAATGGGGCGCCTGGCTGGAGCAGCTTCGTTGGGTCGGGGTCTATCGTTCGCAGTCGCTGGGCCGCGTGCGGATGTCGACGAGCCCGGCACCCCACGAAGGGCTCGGCGTGGCCCGGTACGCGTGGTGCACCTCGCCGCTGCGGCGCTATGTCGACATGCTCAACCAGCGGCAATTGGTTGCTGCGGCGCTGGGGCGGACGCCACCGTATGCGCGCGGCGATTCCGATCTGTTTTCCGCGGTATCCGCCTTTGATGCCGCGTACGACGCCTACGCGGATTTTCAGGAACGGATGGAGCGCTACTGGAGCCTGCGCTGGTTGCAGCAGGAGGGGATCCACCGCATCGAAGCCCGCGTGGCGCGCGAGGAAGTGCTGCGGGTGCAGGGGTTGCCGCTCACGCTGAAGCTCGCCGCGGCGGCTCAGTACGGGCGCGGGCAGCGCCTGGCGCTGGAGGTCGGGGCGATCGACTTCGTCGAACTGGTGCCGGAACTGCGGGTCGTACAAGTGCTGGCGGAGGAGCCGGTGCAAGCCGTCGCCGAGGAAGAGGAGGTCGTCGAAGAGCACGGCGCTCCGCCGGAAGCTGCCGTGGAATCGTAAGAGACGTTCGTGTGGTTCGCCCGCCCCGGGCACCGCCCGGTCGCGCGCGGACCGGACGGCCGCCCGCATTGCCTGGCGCGCCTGCCTACTACAATCCCCGCGTGCTCACCCTTCCCCGCATCGAAAACCGCGTGCTGCTCTCCGCGCTGGCGATCTCCGTCGGCGTGCATCTGGTCGTGCTCGCCGTGCGCTTCGTCAAGCCTGAGCTGCTGCGTCACCCCGCGGCGATGCCGCCACTGGAGGTCGTGCTGGTCAATGCGCGCAGCGAGCGCCGGCCTGAGCACGCGCAGGCGCTGGCGCAGGTCGACCTGAACGGCGGCGGCACCAATGTGCGCGGGCGCCGGACGTCGCCCCTGCCGGCGTCGGCCCACAATTCCGAGGGCGATGCCCTGCAGGCGGCACAGCAGACGATCGCCCGCCTCGAGGCCGAGCAGCGTGCGCTGCTTGCGTCGTACGAGAAGAACGAACGCCGCGCCTTGGTGCGCCTGCATCAGGCCGCGCGGCACCACGCCCCGGCTGCGCAGCGGACCCGGACCCGGTTGGCGCGCATGGAAGCCGCGATCGACAAGGAGATTTCCGATTACCAGGCGAGGCCGCGGGTGCATTACCTCATGCCCAGCACGCGAGGGTCTCCGGACGCGCTGTACTTCGCGCAGTGGAGAGCCCGGGTGGAAAAGGTCGGCAACGCGCACTACCCTGCCGCCGCACGCGGCAAAATCTACGGTACCCTCCAAATGACCGTGATCATCGGCCGCAGCGGCCGGCTACTCGATGCGGTGATCGACCGGTCGTCCGGTTCCCCGGTCCTCGACAATGCGGCGAGGCGTATCGTTATGCTGGCGGCGCCGTTTCCCCCCCTGCCTCCCGGAATTGCGCGGGACGCGGACCGCCTGGAGATTACGCGGAGCTGGATTTTTACCCATGATCAACTGCAAACCCAAAACCCGCGCGGAGATTCCGCAGCCGCATTGCAAGAAGGCGGTTCCGGTGGCGCGCGCCATTGAGCCATGAACATCGAAGATCGCTATGCCGTTGTCGGCAACCCGGTTGTGCACAGCCGTTCGCCGGAAATCCATCGTTTGTTCGCGGAGCAGACGGGCCAGCACCTGCGCTATGAGCGGATCGAAGCCCCGCTGGACCGCTTCGAGGAGGTCGCGCTGGGTTTGCGCGATCAGGGCTACCGCGGCTTGAATGTGACCGTCCCGTTCAAGCTCGATGCCGCCAAGCTGGCCGACAATCTCAGTGCGCGTGCGCGGCTTGCCGGGGCGGTGAACACGCTGAAGTTTGACGACGAGCGGATCTCCGGCGACAACACCGATGGCGTCGGTTTCGTGCGCGACGTGCGCGAGCGGCTCGGCTTCTTGATTGCGGGCGCGGAGATCCTGATTCTCGGCGCCGGGGGCGGTGTGCGCGGTTTGGTTGCATCGCTGCTCGAAGAGCGCCCGAAGGGGATTTCCGTGGCCAATCGCACGCATGGGCGGGCGCAGGAGCTGGCGGAAGAATTCGGCATCGAGGCCATCCACTACGACGAAGCCCCGGCGGAACATTTCGACCTGATCGTCAACGGGACGTCCACCAGCCTTCACCACGAGGCGCCGCCGATCGACCCGGAGACCTTCGACGATTGCACGCTGGCCTACGATCTCGTCTACGCGGCGGCGCCGACGCCGTTCCTGGAACTGGCCCGGTCCGGAGGGGCGCGGCAGGTGAGCGACGGGCTCGGCATGCTGATCGAACAGGCGGCGGAGTCGTTTGCGATCTGGCGCGGCGTGCGCCCGCAGACGGAAAGCGTGTACCGCGAGATCCGCAGGCAACTCGATCGCGGGGCGTGAGCCCCCTGGGCGTTGGGCAGGAGCGCTCCGGCGTTTCTGCGGCCACTCCGCAGCCGATGCGGCCGACCGGACACTGTATACGGAAATCCTGAACGGAAGGAAAGGCCGGCCTTTCTACAATCCCTGTCTTCCGGCCCGGGTTCCGGGCCGAATCGTTGCAGGAGTTTCCCCCGATGGCAACCCATTCCTCTTCTTCTGTTTCCGCGTCGACACCGACGGAGCGCTATTCCGGCGCCGCGATCCACCTGCACTGGCTGATGGCGGCGGTACTGTTGCTGGTGTTCCTGATCGGCCTGTTCATGGGCGATCTCAAGATGTCCCCGACCCGGGTGCGGGTGTTCAATTGGCACAAGTGGATCGGGATCGTCGCGCTGGCACTGGCGTCGATCCGCCTGCTATGGCGCGCTACCCACCGCGCGCCTGCGCTGCCGGCGTCGATCGCGGACTGGCAGCGCAAGGTGACCGGCGCAACCCATGGCCTGCTGTACGCACTTTTTTTCATTGTTCCGCTGCTGGGTTGGGCGATGAGTTCGGCCAAGGGACTTCCCGTCGTGTTGTTCGGCAAGATCCCGTTGCCCGACTTCGTGCCGGTCGACAAGGCGTTGGGGAAAACCCTGGAGGATGTCCACGCGTTTTTTGCTTACACGCTGGCGAGCCTGGTGGGCCTGCATATCCTGGCGGCGCTGCACCATCGATTCATGCTGCACGATGGGATCATGGAGCGCATGCTGCCGGCGCACGGACGCCGCGGCGGAGGGTCCTGATGTCGGGGCGGCGGGCGTTTGCAGCGCTGCTCTGGGCCGCTTGCTGCGGTGCCGCTACGGCGGCGAATCCGGCGGCACGGATGGCCTCGGTGCGGTTGATTCCCGAGCAAAGTGCGATCGGCTTCGTGTCCCATGAAATGGGCGTACCGGTGCATGGGTCGTTCCGGCGTTTCACCGCCGATGTCCATATCGATGCCGAACACCCTGGCGACAGCCGGTTCGCGGTCGTGGTGGACCTGGCCAGTGTGCAGTTGCCGACCGATGACGGCACGACCGAGGCGGCGAAACCGGACTGGCTCGATACGGCGCAGCACCCGGTCGCCCGCTTCACGTCCACCGCGGTCCGCGCCGAGGGCAACGGGCGCTACGCCATCGATGGCCGTCTGGCGATCAAGGGAGCGGTGCGGACGGTGACCGTGCCGGTGACCTTGACCCAGACGGGTGACGGACCGGACCGCGTCACCACGGCCTCGGGGGATCTCCGGATCCGGCGACTCGACTACGGCATCGGCATCGGGGACTGGGCTGATACGTCGGTCGTGGCGGATCCGGTCGAGATCGATTTCCGGCTGGCATTGAGAGGGATCGCGGCGGTTCGGTGATCGTTTGCGCGTCGCGTCCCGCTATCGCTGTCGCGTCCCCGGGTACTCCTCTTCGATATTGTCCTGGTAGTAACTTCCCGGCGCGGAACTGGAAAGAAACCGCCGGGCGATCTCCTCGCCCACGTTTTTGTGCCGGATGACCGCGCCGGAGTCGAATTCGACCTCGAGTTCGCGGGTCGCGCGGTCATAGCCGGCGGAGCGGATGCCGCCGCGGCGGATCGGCTGGCGTTCCATCGTCATCGTGTTGCCAGTCCCAGGCGGCCCCACAGCGCATCGACGCGCCGGCGGACATCGTCCCGCATCTCGATCTTCCGACCCCAGGGCCGGGTGGTTTCTCCCGGCATCTTGTTGGTGGCATCGAGCCCCATCTTGCCGCCGAGCCCCGAAACGGGGCTGGCGAAGTCGAGGTAGTCGATCGGCGTGTTGTCGATCAGCAGGGTGTCACGCACCGGATCGGCCCGCGTCGTGATCGCCCAGATGACGTCCGTCCAGTTGCGCGCGTCGATGTCGTCGTCGACGACAATGACGAATTTGGTGTACATGAACTGGCGCAGGAAACCCCACACGCCGAACATCACGCGGCGCGCGTGGCCGGGGTACTGTTTGCGGATCGAGACGATGGCCATCCGGTAGCTGCAGCCTTCCGGCGGAAGGTAGAAGTCGACGATCTCCGGATAACTGCGCTGGAGGATGGGGACGAACACCTCGTTGAATGCGGCGCCCAGAACGGCCGGCTCGTCGGGCGGGCGTCCGGTATGGGTCGAGAGGTACAGCGGGTTGCGCCGCATGGTGATGCGTTCCACCGTGAACACCGGGAAGCGCTCGGTCTCGTTGTAGTACCCGGTGTGGTCGCCGAACGGCCCCTCGACTGCGGTTTCGAACCCGCGGTTGTCGGCGCTGATCTCGCCGTCGGCGTTGGCGGGGTCAGGAAGGATGTGGCCTTCGAGCACGATCTCCGCGCGCGCCGGGACGTCCAGCGGCACGCCCAGGGCGGAGGCGATGTCCGTGCGCGCACCGCGCAGCAGGCCGGCAAACTGATATTCCGAGAGCGTGTCGGGAACCGGGGTGACGGCACCGAGGATGGTCGCGGGGTCGGCGCCCAATGCGACGGCGATCGGGAACGGTTCGCCGGGGTGTGAGAGTCGGTGGTCGCGGAAATCCAGCGCGCCGCCCCGGTGCGAAAGCCAGCGCATGATGAGCTTGTTGCGGCCGATGCGTTGCTGGCGGTAGATGCCGAGATTCTGCCGCTTCTTGCGCGGCCCCCGGGTGATGGTCATGCCCCAGGTGATGAGCGGACCCGCGTCGTCCGGCCAGCAGGTCTGAATCGGGAGTTTGTCGAGATCGACGTCCGCGCCCTCCCAGACGACTTCCTGGCAGGACGGGCTGCGCACGCGGTGCGGCGCCATGTCCCACAGCGCAGATTTCAGCATGGTGACCTTGGAGAGGGCGTCGCGCAAGCCTTGTGGCGCTTCCGGTTCCTTGAGTGTCGCCAGCAGTTCGCCGATGTGGCGCAATTCGCCGATTCCCTTGACGCCCATGGCCTGGGCAACGCGCGCGGTGGTGCCGAAAAGATTGGCGACGACGGGCATGGTGGCGCCGGTCGGGTGCTCGAAAATCACTGCCGGTCCTTGCGATTCCAGGAGACGTTGGCAGATTTCGGTGATTTCGAGAGCCGGCGATATCTCCTCTTTGATTCGAGCAAGGTCGCCTATCTTCTCTAATTTTGCAAGAAAATCGCGGAGATCGGAGTATTGCATCACGTTCTGGGCCTTGAAAAATCGCGATCGCACCGCGCGGGGTGGAAGGTCCAATCCTAACGGCTCGGCGTGATTGCCGGCCCCGCGGAGATCGATCTTCGGTATTGACGCAAACGGGTTATGCCATACAATCCGTCCTATTCACGATTTTTTCGTTGGGTGGCGGACGGCAGATCCGCCTCCGGGGCGTTGAGGGGCGCGTCCCGGCAGCGAAGAAACAAGGCACCCGACATCGTTGTCGGGGTTCCGCCTGAGTTGTTACCGGAC
>JAJYBQ010000281.1 GCA_021778935.1 Pseudomonadota bacterium
ACCGGACCGGTCGGGAAACTGGCGCGAGCCGCTGCGCGTGATCCTGGAACAGGGCCCCCTCGCCCGCCGGATCCTGCGGGCGCTGGGCCCGGACTATCCTCCGGCGCGCAGGCATACCGTCTTCCTCGCGCTGTGCGCGTGCCTGGAAGCGGGACGGATGTTCGTCGACTGATGCCATGGTGCGAACCGATCACGTCCTGATCACCTGCGAGCATGGCGGCAACCGCATCCCGCCGCGCTACCGCCCCCTGTTCGCCGGCTTCGAGGCCCTGCTGCCCACCCATCGCGGCTACGACCCGGGCGCGCTGAGCGTGGCACGGAAGCTGGCCCGGGTTCTGCGCGCTCCCCTGTTCGTCTCCACCACGAGCCGGCTGCTGATCGACCTCAACCGCTCGATCGGTCATCCCAGGCTTTACTCCGAAGCCACCCGGCAGGCGCCGGCCGACGTGCGCCGCGAAATCCTGGCCGCGCATTACCTGCCTTACCGGGAGAAGGTCGAGGCGCACATCGCCGATACGATCGCACACGGCGGCCGGGTGATCCACGTCTCTTCCCACAGCTTCACGCCGGTCCTCGACGGCGACGTCCGCAACGCCGACATCGGTCTCCTCTACGATCCGGCGCGAGCCGGCGAGGCCGAACTGTGCCGCCTCTGGCAGGCACGGCTCACGGCATGCGCACGCGACCTGAAGGTGCGCCGAAATTACCCCTATACGGGCCGCTCGGACGGCCTGACCGCCCATCTGCGCCGCCGTTTCCCGGATGCCGTGTATATTGGAATCGAACTCGAAATCAATCAGAAGCACATATTGCAGGGTGGGCGTCGGTGGCGCGCATTGCAGGAACTCGCGATCGAAGCCTTGCACCAGGTGATGACAGACAGGGGATTTCAGAATTGATTGCCACTCAATCGGCCGGGAGGGTGAAGGTCTCCGAACATTTTCCATACGGGTTCCGTACCCGGTCAGCAGATCATTCCCGGGAATTTGCGAGAGGCCTGCGCCCCGATTCTTCCCCCGATTGCACTCGCCATTCGAATGGCAAAATCTGATGGCAGACATAACGCGTGATCTCCCATGAAGGCGCCTTCCATTTCCGCCCGCCTGTTGTTGAGTTACCTGCTGGTGGCCGTATTGCCGCTGACGGCCCTGGCCGCTTTCTATCTGGCATCGTTCGAGTCGTCGCTGCGCGATACCGTATTGGCGAACATGGACATCATCGCGGACAAGAAGGCCAATCAGATCGATCGCTACATGAACGAGCGCCTGGCGGATGCGCGATCGCTCGGCCAACGAACCCTGATCCGCAATGGGCTGGTCTCGCTGGAGCACGCGCTCGCGTCGGGCGGGATGCATTCCCCTACCTTTCTGGCCGCCGCGAGCCAACTGCGCGACGACTTGAGCACGTCGTACGAAATCGGCGACTTCTACGATCTGCTGTTGATGGACCCCTCCGGCAACGTGATTTTTTCGCTGGCGCGGGAGTCGGACCTGGGGACCAATCTCAGGAGCGGCCCCTATCGCGAGACCGAGCTGGCAAAGGCGTTCAACGCCACCCTGGAGACCCGGCAAACGTACCTCTCGCATTTTGCGGCTTATGCGCCGTCGGGAAATCATCCGGCGGCCTTCCTGACCACCGCCGTGCGGGAAAGGGGCAAGCTGATCGGCGTGCTGGCCCTCCAACTCGATGTCAGCAAGCTGGAGTCGGTCACGGCCGATCGCACGGGGCTCGGCCAAACCGGCGAAACGCTGCTGGCGCAACGGGCGGGCAGCGACGCGCTCTATACCGGGCCGCTCCGGCATATCGAGGATGCCGCCTACCGTTACCGGGTACCGCTCCGGGAGCTCGCACTGCCGATGCAGAAGGCGCTGGCCGGCGATCATGGCCGCGGACTCGTGCGCGACTACGTCGGCATCGAGAGCGTGGCGGCGTGGCGCTATCTGCCTGCGCTCAGGTGGGGCATGGTCGTGAAGATCGACAGCGCGGAAGCGCTGGCGCCGGCCGCCCATCTGCGGCATGTCACCTACCTCGCGCTGACGCTCTTCCTCGCGCTGTCCGGCATCGCGGCCTTTCTGCTGGGTCGCGGCCTGTCCCGCCCGATCCAGAACCTCACGCGGGTGGCCGACCGCATCGCCGCAGGCGACCTGTCGCAGCGCGCGCAACAGGAAGGCGTCGATGAGGTGGGCCGCCTGGCCCATGCCTTCAATCACATGACGGACGCGCTGGCGCATGCCCGCACCGATCTGGAAGCACAGGTGGAAGCGCGCTCGCACGAATTGCGCAACGTCTCCTCGCTGCAGGGCGCGATCCTCGAGAAAGCCGGGGCGCTGGTGGTGGTGCTCGACCGTGAAGGCCGGATCCGCCGCTTCAATCGCGCCTGCGAGGACCTGACAGGCTATGCGTTTGCAGAAGTCGAGGGGCGATTTGTCTGGGACTTCCTGTTGCCGCCCGAAGAACGGGACCAGGTCCATCAGCAAGCGTTCAGCAGCCTCGCCAGCAATCCGCAATCGCTGCGGGGATCCCATACCAACCACTGGATCGCACGGGACGGGACGCGACGGCTGATCGAATGGTCGAATTCCGCATTGCTCGACGAACAGGGCGAGATGGAATTCATGGTGAGCCTCGGCATCGACGTGACGGAGAAACGCCTGGCCGAGGCGGCACTCAAGGAAAGCGAAACGCGCCTGAACGAGGCGCAGCGCATCGCCCAGGTCGGCAGCTGGGAGCTCGACCTGGCCAGCGGCAATCTGAGCTGGTCGGACGAGATTTTCAACCTCTTAGAAATCGACAAGGCGTCGGTTCAAGCTTCCTGCGAAGCGTTCCTGAATGCGGTCCACCCCGAGGACCGCGACCGGGTCGATCAGATCTTCAACGCCTCGCCGACGACCCGCACGCCATACGAAATTACCCATCGGCTG
>JAJYBQ010000034.1 GCA_021778935.1 Pseudomonadota bacterium
CCTCGCCCGCGCGAACGCGGTGGCTGCGGTGCGCCGCGGCGGCGTCCGGCGGATTGGCGCTGCCGGTCCTGGAGATCGGCACGGCGGCCGCCCGGGTTGCGGCGCTGGCCTGTGCGGCGGTCGGCGTTGCCTTGGCAATCCTTGCACGCAACGGCGGGCCGCGCGGCCCGGTGTTTCTGGCTGGCGCGCGGGCACGGGTGATTGGACCGGCGCGGATCGTCCTGCGCTGCGACGCCGGGACGGTTGCCGTCTGGCGCGATGCGGTTGGCGGTATTGCGTTCCGGAGACTCGCCGCCCAGTTGCGGTGGAATCCCGTACGCGGAAACTAATTTTTCAGATCGTGGTCACAATCCCCAGGCATTTCGAATGAGCGAGCGCGACGCCGATTGGCAACTGGTTCGTCGCGTTCAGCACGGCGACAAGCGTGCGTTCGAGATATTGGTGGCGAAATACCAGCGCAAGATTTCGAGGCTGTTGGCGCGCATGATCCGCGATCCGTCCGACATCGAAGATGTGACCCAGGAAGCCTTCATCAAGGCGTACCGCGCCTTGCCGAACTTCCGCGGCGAAAGCGCCTTCTACACCTGGCTCTACCGGATTGCGATCAATACGGCGAAGAATCATTTCGCCGCTCAGGGGCGCAAGGCTCCCACGGTGGCCGCCGGCGATTTCGAGGATCCCGACGGCGGTGACGAACCGTTCGCGCAGCCCGACGGCGATACCCCCGAATCCGTCTATCAATCCCGCCAGATCGGCCTTGCGGTCAATCGGGCGATCGACCAGCTCCCCGAAGAGTTGCGCACGGCGATCGTGCTGCGCGAACTCGAAGGGTTGAGCTACGACGAAATTGCCGCGGCGATGAACTGCCCGGTCGGGACGGTGCGTTCACGCATCTTCCGCGCCCGGGAGGCGATCGCGCAGGAACTGCGCCCGCTGTTGGACACACCGCAGGACAAACGCTGGTAAGAAAAAGCAGATCGCAGGGAGACATCAGATGAAAGCGCAACCAACTTCCCCCGGGGCGGCGGTGCCCGATACGGAGTTTTTGTCGGCATGGCTCGATGGCGAAGTCGAGCCGGAATCGGGGCATGGCATCGTCCAGGGCCTGTCCAGCAATGCGGCATGGCGACGGCGGATCGAGGATTGGACGTGGGTGGGGGATGCGTTGCGCTCGGAAGAGGTCGCGGCCTTGCATTCGCCGCAGCTTTGCACGCGCATCGTGCGCGCGTTGGAAGCGGAGCCTCCGTTGCTGGCACCGCAGGCGCTGGCCGGGTCGGTCGCACCGGCGCACGGGGGTTCATCGCGCTGGAGCCATCGTGCGGCGAGTGCCGGGGCGATCGCCGCGGCTGCGGCCGTACTGATGTTCGTTGCGGTTCCCATGTTACGGGACGGCAGCACCAGCCCGTCTGGAAACGGCGTGCGGTTGGGGGCGCCGACGGTGGCCTTGGCGCCCGCTCCGGTCGCCGCGGTTGCGACGGGAGCAACCCGGAAGCCTGACGTGGCGCAAACCGTGGCGATGGGCGGTTCGGGCAGCGGTCGTGCGGGCGGGGGCGCCGCCGTGCAGGAGGCGGTCCGGCCGGCATCGTTCGATTCGGGATGGGGGCCCTATATCGATGCGCATAGCGACTATGCCGGGTATGGCGTCATGCCGGCCGCGGACGTGATCCTGCGTCCCGGGGTTGCCGCGCGTTGACGTCCACCGTGTTCCGATTCCGTCCCTGGACGCCGATCGTCCTGGTCGCGCTTGTCGCGTGCGTTTCGACTGCGCGCGCAGCGGGCGCGGGGGCCGAGGCAGCGCCTGCGGCGCGGTCCCCACGGTCGGACGCCGGCCTGCTCGAGGCGATCGAATCCGCTGCGCGGCATGAGGATTTCGTCGGCACCGTCGTGGTGCAGCGCGGCGACGAGGTGGATGCGTCTCGGGTCGTCCATGCCTTCGACGGCAAGCGTTCGCACGAACGGGTGCTCACCCTGGACGGCCAACCGCGCGAGTTCATCCGCACCGGCGATACGGTGCGCTGCTTGTATCCCCAGTGGCGGCGGGTCATCATCCGCCGCGAAAATTTGCGCGATTTCCCGGCGTTCGCCCATCCGGGTGCGAAGAGCATTCTGCGCCACTACACGCTTCGCCGCGTCGGTGCCGACCGGGTAGCGGGGATCGCCTGCGACGTGATCGAACTCGTGCCGCGGGATCGGCTGCGCTATGGCTATCGTTTGTGCGTCGACCCGGCGACCGGCCTGTTGTTCAAGGCGCAGACCCTGAATGGGAGCGGCGCCGTGCTCGAGCAGATCGCCTTTACCGACGTCCATGTCGGCGGGCCGATCGACCCGGCGCTGCTCAATCCGTCCTGGCCGACGGCCGGATGGACGGTCGAACACGCGCATGCGCGGGCGACGGCGCTGGGTCAAAAAGGATGGCACGTCACGGCGCCGAGCGGCTTTCACCGTCTGGCGGAGGTGGTGCGGCGCCTGATCGGAGTCGACCCCGCGGGTTCGCGATCCGCGCTGCAGGCGGTATATTCCGACGGTCTGGCGACGATTTCGGTGTTCATCGAGCCCGGTGCCCCGGTATCGGGTACGCTGCCGACCGAGCAGCGTGGTCCGGTCGCAGCGGTATCGCGTCAGGTTGACGATGCCCGAGTCACGGTGGTGGGCGATGTCCCGCCCGCCACAGCGGAGTCGGTCGCGGAATCCGTGGTACACCGGTCCGTCTCCCACTGATCCTTACGGTTTCTTTCCGGAAAAATCGGATTTATGAAAAGCCTCCTTGTCCGTGGTCTGCTGGCGTTCTTCCTGGTCGGCGCAATGCCGTTCTCGCATGCGCAGGAACCCCCGGTGTCGGGCCCGCCCGACTTTGCCGACCTGGTCGCAAAGACCGCGCCTGCGGTGGTCAACATCCGGACCGCCTCGCGGGTTGCGGTGCCGTCCGGGCCGCAGCAGTCGTTTTCCGTGCCCAACATGGATCCGAACGATCCGTTCTACAACTTTTTTCACCGCTTCATGCCGCAGCAGCCCGGGGACTCCGGATCGGGTCCGACTGCCGCGCCGGTACCGCGTACCGAGCGCGAAGTGCCGCGGGGGGTCGGGTCGGGATTCCTGATTTCTCCCGACGGGTACCTGATCACCAATGCGCATGTGGTGGAAGGTGCCGATGAAATCACGGTGACCTTTCCCGATAAGCGGGAGTTCAAGGGCCGACTCATCGGATCCGACCCGCGTTCCGATGTAGCCCTGGTCAAGATCGACGGCGGCAAGGATCTGCCGACGCTCAAACTGGGCGATCCGTCCACATTGCGGGTCGGCGAGTGGGTGATCGCGATCGGATCGCCGTTCGACCTGCAGAACACCGTCACGCACGGGATCGTCAGCGCCATGAACCGCGAGACCGGGGAATTGCTGCCGTTCATCCAGACCGATGCACCGGTGAACCCCGGAAATTCCGGTGGGCCGCTCATCAATATGCGCGGGGAGGTGGTCGGGATCAATTCCCAGATCTTCACCACGTCGGGCTCCTATGCGGGGATTTCCTTCGCCATCCCGATCGATGAGGCGCAGCGGATCGCCAACATCCTGCGCACCAAGGGCAAGGTGGTGCGCGGCCGGATCGGGGTGCTGATCGGCGAGGTCGACCCCGATGTGGCATCCGCGATCGGCTTGCCGCGGGCCGAGGGGGCGTCGGTCGCCCAGGTGGAGCCCGATGGGCCGGCACAGAAGGCCGGCGTCCAGGCGGGCGATGTGATCATCCGGTTCGCCGGAAAGCCGGTTGAGGATTCGGCGAGCCTGCGGCGCATGGTGGCCGATACCGCGCCGGGGACGCACACCACCCTGACGGTGTGGCGCAGCGGCGCGGCGAAGGTGCTGGGGGTGGTCGTGGGCGTGATGCCGCAGGAGTCGGGCCAATCCGGGTCGGCCCCGGCGGGTCCCGCGCCGGTACGGAAGAAGCCGGATGCGCTCGGTTTGGTGGTGGCGGACCTGTCCGCCGATCAGCGCCAGAGTTTGCAGATCGCCGGCGGGGTCGTCGTCGAATTGGCATCCGGAGCGGCGGGATCGGCGGGGATCCAGACCGGCGACGTCCTGCTCAATATCGCGAACATGCCGATCCGCGACCTGGAGCAGTTTCGCAGCCTGGTCGCCAAGCTCCGTTTCACCAAGCCGATTCCCGTCCTGGTGCGCCGGGGCGGACAGTCGAATTGGGTTGTCCTGAGTCCGTCCGGGAATTAACGGATAGAATCGCCGAGCCGCGCACCTTCCGCGCGGTCTCGAACTCCTTGAACCGGCCGGCCCTCAAGGGCCGGCCGCGTCCTTTCCGAAATGCAGCATATCCGCAATTTCTCGATCATCGCCCATATCGACCATGGCAAATCCACCCTGGCCGATCGCCTGATCCTGCGCTGTGGCGGCCTGGCGGACCGGGAAATCCGGGAGCAGGTCCTGGACTCGATGGATCTCGAGCGCGAGCGTGGCATCACCATCAAGGCGCAGACGGCGGCCCTCACCTACGTCGCCCGCGACGGACAGCGCTACAACCTCAACCTGATCGATACCCCCGGCCACGTCGACTTTTCCTACGAGGTCAGCCGATCGCTTTCGGCCTGCGAGGGGGCGTTGCTGGTCGTCGATGCCTCCCAGGGGGTCGAGGCGCAGACGGTGGCCAACTGTTACACCGCGATCGAGTTGGGCGTCGAAGTCCTGCCGGTACTCAACAAGATGGATCTGCCCCAGGCCAATCCCGAGCAGGCGCGGGCGGAGATCGAGGATGTGATCGGAATCGATGCGTCCGATGCGGTGCTGGCCAGCGCCAAAACCGGCCTGGGCGTCGACGAAATCCTGGAGCGGATCGTCGCGCGTGTGCCACCCCCGCGTGGCAACGTGGAGGCGCCGCTGCAGGCACTGGTCATCGACTCCTGGTTCGACAATTATGTCGGCGTCGTGATGCTGGTGCGGGTGGTCAACGGGGTCCTGCGGCCCAAGGACAAGATCCTGCTGATGGTCACGGGCGCCGTGCATCTGTGCGAGCAGGTTGGCGTGTTCACACCAAAGTCGCAGGCGCGGCCCCAGTTGTCCGCCGGGGAGGTGGGGTTCATCATCGCCGGCATCAAGGACCTGCGCGATGCGCGCGTGGGCGATACGCTGACGACCGCGCTGCGGCCCGCCGCCGCGCCGCTGCCCGGATTCAAGGAAGTCAAGCCGCAGGTGTTCGCCGGGTTGTTCCCGGTCGAGGCCAACCAGTACGAGGCGTTGCGCGACGCGCTCACCAAATTGCAACTCAACGATGCGGCGTTGCACTTCGAACCGGAAGTCTCGCAAGCGCTCGGATTCGGTTTCCGGTGCGGATTCCTTGGGCTTCTGCATATGGACATCGTGCAGGAGCGGCTCGAGCGCGAATACGACATGGACCTCATCACCACCGCGCCATCGGTGGTCTATGAGGTCGTATTGCGCGATGGCACGATCCTGATGGTGGAGAACCCCTCGAAGATGCCGGATCCTGCGCGCATCGAGGAAATCCGCGAACCGATCGTCGCGGTCACCATCTTCGTGCCGCAGGAGTTCGTGGGTGTGGTGATCACGCTATGCGTGGGCAAGCGCGGCGTACAGAAGAACATGAGCTACCATGGCCGCCAGGTGCATTTGAACTACGAACTGCCGCTGGCGGAAATCGTCCTCGACTTCTTCGACCGGCTGAAGTCGGTGTCGCGCGGGTACGCGTCGATGGACTATGAGTTCCTCGAGTATCGCGCCGCCGACGTCGTCAAGGTCGACATGCTCATCAACGGCGATCGGGTCGATGCGTTGTCGGTGATCGTGCACCGGTCCAACGCGATGTACCGCGGCCGCGAACTGGCGGCGAAGATGCGCGAACTCATTCCCCGGCAGATGTTCGACGTCGCGATCCAGGCGGCGATCGGCGCCAACATCATCGCGCGGGAAAACGTCAAGGCGCTGCGCAAGAACGTCCTCGCCAAGTGTTACGGCGGCGACATCACGCGGAAGAAAAAGCTGCTGGAAAAGCAGAAGGCCGGCAAGAAGCGCATGAAGCAGGTCGGGGCGGTCGAGATTCCGCAGGAGGCGTTCCTGGCCATCCTGCAGGTGGAAGACAAATGATGAGCGGGATCACGGCGGTCATCCTCGCCGGGCTCGGCCTGTACGCGGCCGCGATGGCATCCGGCCGCATGCCGACCGACTTTGCGCTGTTGCTGTTGCTCTGCACGGTTGTGAGCGGGGTCTACTACGTTGCCGAATTGGCGGTGTTCAAGACGCGGCGCAGCGAGCGTGCGAAGCGGGAATTGGCGGAATTCGACCGCCGCAACGGTGAGGCCGGCGCGCTTGCCTCCGACCCGGTGGCGCGCGAACGGCGGGCGTTGGCGGAACGCCTCGTAGCCCGGCCGTGGTGGGTGGAGTACACCGCAGGGTTCTTTCCGGTCATTGCCGCGGTCTTCCTGCTGCGCTCGTTCCTGTTCGAACCCTTCCGCATCCCGTCGGGGTCGATGATCCCGACCCTGCGGATCGGCGATCTCATCCTCGTGAATAAGTATCAATACGGGATCCGCATGCCGGTATGGGACCGGACGCTGATTCCCGTTGGACACCCCCGCCGGGGCGACGTGGTCGTTTTCCGGTTCCCGCTCAACCCGAACGAGGATTTCATCAAGCGGGTGGTCGGTCTTCCCGGTGACGTCATCGACTACCGTGACCATGTCCTGCAGATCAACGGCAAGGTCGTTCCCGAGGCGCCGATGGCCCCGTTTTTCGACGCATCGCGGCTGCAGACCTATCGGCAGTATGAAGAGACCCTGGGGACGGTCCGCCACCGCGTCATCTGGGGCGGCGGTGATGGGATCGCGGCGTATCCTGTTCCGCAGCACAACGACCCCGGCGCGTGCGTCTACAGTACCGACACGGACGGTGGGGTTCGCTGCACGGTTCCCCCCAACCACTATTTCGTGATGGGGGACAATCGGGATAATAGCGAGGACAGCCGGTTCTGGGGCTTTGTCCCGGATCGCAACCTGGTCGGGCATGCGGTTTTCATATGGATGAATTTCGGCAATGTCAAACGGATCGGTAGGTTCCATTAACAGACCATGGCTGGAGCGGGGAGGTCTCGCGGCGTCGCAGCGCGGTCTTAGTCTTGTCGGCCTGATCTTTATCGGTCTGATCGTCGTCGTTCTGACCGTGGTCGGAGCGAAGACCGTACCTGCCGTGGTGGAGTACCTGGCGATCGAAAAGGACGTGCAGCGCGCGGCCGACTCGGGGCAGACCGTAGAGAGCATCCGGGCGGCATTCGATCGCTACGCGACCATCGATGACGTTACTTCGATTCACGGGCGGGATCTCGACGTCACGAAGGACGGTGACCAGGTCGTGGTTTCCTACGCATACACCTACACGATCCCGCTGTTGAGCAACGTGCGGCTGGTGATCGACTTCTCGGGATCGAGTCGCGATCACGCGGCGCACGGGTAGAGGACCGAATCCGGAACGCGTCATGGATCTCTCCGTATTGGAAGATCGCCTGCAATATCGGTTCCAGAACGGAGCCCTGCTGCAGCAGGCGGTCACGCATCGCTCACATGGTCTGGTGCACAACGAACGGCTGGAATTCCTCGGCGACTCGGTGCTGAACTGCGTCGTCGCGCAGATCCTGTTCCAGAAGTACGCACGGCTCAATGAAGGGGATCTTTCGCGGCTGCGTGCCAACCTCGTCAAGCAGCAGTCCCTGTCGGAGATCGCCGAGCGGCTTGGGCTCAGCGATTTTCTCCGCCTCGGCGAAGGCGAGATGAAAAGCGGCGGATTCCGCCGCCCATCGATCCTCGCCGACACGGCAGAGGCAATTTTCGGCGCGGTGTTCGTCGACGGTGGCTTCGAGGGCGCGCGGGCGGTGATCAGCCGCTTGTTCGACCCGGTTCTCCGGACGGTCGACCCAAAGACGCTGGGTAAGGACAGCAAGACCTTGTTACAGGAATATTTGCAGGGCAAGCGCTTGCCCTTGCCCTTGTATACCGTGGTGGAGACGCGCGGCGCTGCCCATAGCCAGGAGTTCGAGGTCGAGTGTGCGATTCCCAAACTCGACATCAGCGTGCGTGGCAGCGGTCGCAGCCGTCGTGGCGCGGAACAGGCTGCGGCAAAGCAGGCATTGGATGCTGCGCTGGCGGCGGCGCAGGCGATGCGGCGCGGCAAACGCCGGTTGGCGGAAGCGCCGGAATCCGCCCGTGCCGGGGCAAGCGCGACCGCTTCGGCGGGCGGGGAGTCGGTGAATGCCGCCGATCCGGGCGCGGATGCGGGCGATCCCCCGCCGGCGACGCTCTGAGGTGCCGATGAACCCGGACTCCCGTGCATTCCGAACCGGCATGATCGCCATCGTCGGCCGGCCGAACGTCGGCAAGTCGACGCTACTCAACGCCATCGTCGGCTCCCATGTCTCGATCACCTCTCGCAAGCCGCAGACGACGCGCAACCGCGTGCTCGGCGTATTGACGAAACCCGACGCGCAGTATGTGTTCGTCGACACCCCGGGCCTGCAGCATCGACACCGAAATCTGATGACCCGGCGCATGAACGCCGGCGTGGCATCGGCGCTGCACGGCGTCGACGCCGTCGTCATGGTTGTCGACGCCCACGGGTGGCAGGAGGGCGACGACGCGGTATTGCGGCTTCTCCCGAAACCGCGCCCGGTGCCGATCGTCGCGGACGATGCGGTCGCGGCGCCTGCCGGCCCCGTTGTCCGGCCCGATGCCGCGCCCGAGGGCCCGGTGCTGTCCTCCCCGCCGAGTCGGGTGATCCTGGCGCTCAGCAAGACCGATGCCTTGCGCGACAAGGCCCAACTGCTGCCGCGCATCGCCGAGGCCGCGACCCGGTATCCCTTTGCCGCCATCGTTCCGGTCAGTGCCGCGCGGGGCTGGCAGATCGACGATCTGCTCGATGGCCTGCGCGGGCTGTTGCCCGAGGGCGTGCCGCTATTCGAGGCGGACCAGATCACCGATCGCAGCGTGCGCTTCCTGGCAGCGGAACTGGTGCGCGAACAGGTGTTCCGGCTGATGGGAGACGAACTGCCCTATGGCATGGCGGTGACGATCGAACGTTGGGCGGAATCGCCGGGGCGGGCGGTGATCGATGCGCTGATCCTGGTCGAGCGCGAGTCGCAGCGCGCGATGGTCATCGGTGCCGGCGGCCGCAAGCTGCGCGAGATCGGCGCCAAGGCGCGCGCGGGGATCGAGCGCCTGTTGGAAAAGTCGGTCTTCTTGCAAACGCACGTCCGCGTCCAACCCGGCTGGAACCGGGATGCGCGGGCCCTGGATCAGCTGGGAATCGAGTCGTGAGCGCGGTGCCCGGTACTGCGGCAGCACCGCCGCGGCGCCGTGCGCGTGGTTCCGACCACCGAACGGACCAGCAACCCGCATTCGTGCTGCATTCCTATCCGTGGCGCGAAACCAGCCTCATCCTCGACGTGCTGACGCGGGACTACGGCCGCACGGCGCTGGTGGCGCGGGGGGCCAAGCGCCCGACCTCGCAATTCCGCGGCCTGCTGGCGCCGTTCTCGCCGTTGGCGGTGTCGTGGAGCGGGCGCGCGGAGATCAAGACGCTGGTTCGCGTCGAGTGGGTCGGCGGTCTTGTGCCCCTGCGGGGCGACGGGCTGCTGAATGCCTTCTACTGCAACGAATTGCTGGTGCGTCTGGTTGCGCGGGGCGACCCGCACGAACGCCTGTTTTTCTCCTATGCCCGGACGCTGGCGGAACTTTCCTACGATGCGTCGCGGCGCGAGCGGGCGCTGCGCGGTTTCGAGATCGATCTGTTGCGCGAGATCGGCGTGGCACCGTCGTTCGATCATGCATCGGACGGAATGCCGATCGATCCGGCGTCCTGGTACCGGGTCGATCCGGAGCACGGCACCATCGTCGCCGAGCCGGGCGCACCATCGTCGGAGGCGAGCCATGGCGTCGCCGGTCACAGCGTGCGTGCGCTGGCCGAACGCGACCTTGCAGCGATCGCCGAATCGAACGACGCGCGCTCCCTGCTGCAGCGGCTGATCCGCTACCATTTGCGCGGAAAGCCGTTGAATACGCACCGGATCCTTTCCGACTTGCACCGGATGGAATGAACCGATGACGCATCTCAGTGTCAACCTCAATCGCGTCGCCCTGTTGCGCAACTCCCGCCCGCTCGACATCCCCAGTGTCGTCCGTTCGGCAACCCTGGCGCTGGAAGCGGGGGCCGACGGGATCACGCTGCATCCTCGTCCCGACCAACGCCACGTGCGCCCGGCCGACGTGCGCGACATCGCGGTGCTGCTGCGTCGGTGGCCCGCGGCGGAATACAACCTGGAAGGCAATCCGCTGCATCAGCTCATGGAGCATGTCGTCGCGGTGCGCCCGAACCAGTGCACCTTCGTTCCGGATGCCGCCGACGCGGCGACGTCGGACCACGGATGGGATCTCGAGCGTGACGGCGAACGCCTGCGCCCGCTGATTTCCCTGGCGCATGACTGTGGCGGCCGGGTCAGCCTGTTCATGGATCCGGTCCCGGAAGCGATGGCCCACGCGCGCGCGCTGGGCGCCGATCGCGTCGAGCTCTATACCGAGCCCTACGCGCGCGCGCACGGCGGGCCGCAACAAGCGGAGTGCCTCGATCGCTATCGGATGGCTGCCGAGGCGGCATTGCGTGCCGGGCTGGAGGTCAATGCGGGGCACGATCTGAACTTGCGCAACCTTGCCGATTTCTTGCGTGCGGTGCCGGGCGTGCGCGAAGTGTCGATCGGCCATGCGCTGATCGGCGACGCGCTCGAATTCGGTCTCGGGCGGACCGTACAGATGTACCAGGCGGAGATCCGGCGCGCGTACGCCAGGGAAGCGGCATGATCTTCGGCATCGGCACCGACGCCATCGAGATCGCCCGCATCGAGGCTGCCGTGACGCGGCATGGCGAGCGCTTCGTCGAACGCATCCTCGGCCCGCGCGAACGCGCCGCGCACGCCTGGCGCGCCGCGCAGTCGCGCACGCGGGGCACGATGTACCTGGCGACGCGGTTTGCCGGCAAAGAGGCGATCGCCAAGGCGATCGGCCTGGGCATGAATGCCCCCATGCATTGGCACGCGGCGGAGATCGTCAACGCCGATTCGGGCAAGCCGGAGGTGGTGGCCGATGCGGGGCTGGGGGCGTTTCTCGCCGAACGGGGCCTGCGGCTGCACGTTTCCGTGTCGGATTCCGAGACCCTGGCCCTCGCGTACGCCGTGGCGGAGGAAGTGGCCCCGCGCCCGCTTGCGGGA
Organism: Pseudomonadota bacterium; assembly: GCA_021778935.1. Next base: position 11,261 of record JAJYBQ010000034.1, read on the forward strand.
GAGGGCGGGGGTGAGGGGGATTGCCATGGCTCTGCGGGGAGATAGGAAATGACGCAGCCCGGCCCGGTCGTCCTCGACCTCTGCGGCACGCAGCTCTCCGCGGCCGACCGCGAGCGCCTGCGCCATCCCCTGGTCGGGATGGTGATCCTGTTCACGCGCAACTTCGAATCGCTGGCCCAGCTCGACGAACTCTGCGCCGAGATCCATGCCTTGCGCGATCCGCCGTTGCGCATCGCCGTCGACCACGAAGGCGGGCGGGTGCAGCGCTTCCGCCCGGGATTCACCGCGATTCCGCCGATGGCGGCGCTGGGCCGCATTTGGGACCGCGATGTGCTCGGCGCCTGCCTCGCCGCGCGCGCCGCGGGCTACGTGCTCGGAGCCGAACTGCGTGCGCATGGCGTCGACCTGAGCTTCACGCCGGTCCTGGACCTGGATTGGGGGCGCAGCGGCGTGATCGGCGACCGCGCGTTCCATGCCGATGCGCGGGTGGTGGCGATGCTCGCCGCGCACGTCAATCACGGCCTCGCCATGGCCGGCATGGCCAACTGCGGCAAGCATTTCCCGGGGCACGGCTGGGCGCTCGCGGACTCCCACACCGATGCGCCGGTCGACGAGCGCCGCCTCGACGAGATCCTGCAGGCGGATGCGGCACCCTACGGCTGGCTGGGCATCGGCCTGGACGCGGTGATGCCCGCGCATGTCGTGTATCCCGCGGTGGATGCGCTGCCGGCGGGCTTTTCCCGGCGCTGGCTGCGCGACATCCTGCGCGAGCGGCTGGGGTTCACCGGCGCGGTGTTCAGTGACGACTTGTCGATGCGGGGAGCGCGGGTTGCCGGGGATGTGCCGCAGTCGGCTCAGGCGGCGCTGGCGGCGGGCTGCGATTTCGTCCTGGTGTGCAACGACGAGGATGCGGCCGACCGCGTGCTGGACAGCCTTTGCTGGACGCGCGATGCGCAGTTCGATGCCCGCGCCGAACGGCTCGTGCCGCGCGACGGCGCGTTCGCGGCGCCGGAACTCCTCCATGGTGAACGCTACCGCGCCGCCCTGCTGGAATTGCACCGTGTCCTTTGACGCGAAAGCCGAAATCGAGCGACTGCCCCACCTGCCCGGCGTCTACCGCATGCTCGATGACGATGGGACGGTGCTCTATGTCGGCAAGGCGGTGGACCTGCGCAAGCGCGTCGGATCATATTTCGGGCGCGCGCTGCCGCCGCGCACCGCCCTCATGGTGTCGAAGATCGCGGCGATCGAGACCACCGTCACGCCCTCCGAAGCCGACGCGCTGCTGCTCGAGAACAACCTCATCAAGACGCTGGCGCCGCGCTACAACGTCCTGTTCCGCGACGACAAGTCCTATCCCTATCTGAAATTCAGCGACCATCGGTTTCCCCGGATCAGCGTCTACCGCGGCGCGACCGATCGCCGCGCGCGCTACTTCGGCCCGTTCCCGAGCGCCTGGGCGGTGCGCGAGAGCATGCAGATCCTGCAGCGGGTGTTCCGCCTGCGCACCTGCGAGGACAGTGTCTACGCCCATCGCAGCCGCGCCTGCCTGCTGCATCAGATCCGGCTTTGCAGCGCGCCGTGCGTGGGCGCGATCGACGAGGCGGCGTATGGCGCGTCGGTCGACGCCGCGCTGCGGCTGCTGCGCGGCGGCACGGCCGAGATCGTCGGGGAACTGGAATCGCGCATGCTGGCGGCGTCGGAGGCGCTCGATTTCGAGACCGCCGCGCAATTGCGCGACCAGATCGCCGCGCTGCAGCGCGTGACCCACCAGCAATCGGTGGAAATGGCGGGGTCCGACGCCGATGCGGACGTCATCGCGGTTGCCGTCGACCCGGGACACGCCTGCGTCAACCTCGCGATGGTGCGCGGCGGCCGCCACCTTGGCGACAAGGCGTATTTCCCGGTGCAGGCCGGCCCGGTCGGCGACATCGAGGAAGACCGGGCGGCGGTCGTCGAGGCGTTCCTGTCGCAACACTACCTCGAGCATGGCTGTCCGCGGACGCTGATCATCGATGTTGCGCTCGATCCGGAGGTCCTGCGCCCGGTGTTCTCCGGACGCCCGGTCGAGCCCGAACTGATCGGCCCCACCGACCCGCGGCTGCGGGCGCAGCGCCGGCGCTGGCTGGAGATGGCACAGACCAATGCCCGGCTGGCCCTGGCGCGCCGGCTCGCCGAACAGGGGTCGCAGCAGGCGCGCACGCGCGCGCTGATCGACGCGCTGGGGCTCGACGTCGAGGATGCCGCGGCGCTGCGCATCGAATGTTTCGACGTCAGCCACACGGCCGGCGAGGCGACCCAGGCGTCTTGCGTCGTGTATGTCGGCCACGCCATGCAAAACCGCGAGTATCGGCGGTTCAACATCGAGGGCGTGACCGGCGGCGACGATTATGCGGCGATGCGCCAGGCGCTGACGCGCCGGTACACGCCGCTCGCACAGCGCGAAGGGACCGGCGCGGGGAACGACGGTCCGGCGCAAGGGCGGATGCCCGGTCTGGTGCTCATCGATGGCGGCGCGGGGCAGGTGGAGGTGGCGCGGCAGGTGTTCGCCGAACTGGGGCTCGATCCGTCGCTGCTCGTCGGCGTTGCGAAGGGCGAGGCGCGCAAGACCGGGCTGGAA